>NZ_JAPWHT010000057.1:0-33979 GCF_027270795.1 Streptomyces sp. ActVer | reverse complement strand
AGGGGCAGTTCACCGAGGACGTGGGCCGGGAAGCGGTCGCGCTGGTGGAGGAACGGGTCCGTCAGGGGCTGCCGCCGAAGAGTGTCGTGTCGGTGACCGGGCTGCCGCTCAACGACGCGATCCGGCAGGGCATCGAGGACGGCGTCCTGGACCGGCAGCCGATGTTCGACCGGATCACTCCGGACGGCGTGGAGTGGGACGACGGGCGTCGCGTGGCCGCCGACGTCATTCTGTGGGCGACCGGTTTCCGCGCCGCGATCGACCATCTGGCACCGCTGCGGCTGCGCGAGCCCGGCGGCGGCATCCGTGTCGAGGGGACCCGCGCGGTCGCCGATCCGCGGATCCATCTGGTCGGGTACGGGCCTTCGGCCAGCACGATCGGAGCCAACCGCGCCGGGCGCGCGGCGGTGCGGGACATCAGGCGGCTGCTGGCGGTCGCCCCGGACACCGCCCCTGAGGTTGCGACGAAGGTTGCGCCGACGGGATGAGCTCAGCCGGACTTCGGCGACGCGCTCTTGTTGGTGCGGTTGAACTCCGCGACGTTCCTCCGGTGCTCCTCGTAGTCGGCGGTGAAACGCGTGTCGCCGGGCTTGACGGTGACGAAGTAGAGCCAGTCGCCCTGCGGCGGGGCGACCGCGGCACGCATCGCCTCCTCGCCGGGGTTGGCGATGGGCGACGGCGGCAGCCCCATCCGTACGTACGTGTTGTACGGGCTGTTGAGCCGCGTGTCGTTCTCGCTGGTGCGGAGTGTGTTGCGGTTCAGCGCGTAGTTGATCGTGGAGTCCATCTGCAGCGGCATGCCACGGTCGAGCCGGTTGTAGACCACGCGGGCCACCTTGCCCATGTCCTTCTTGGTGGCCGCCTCGGCCTGGACGATGCTCGCGACGGTGACGGTCTGATAGACGTTCATCGCGTTCCGCTCGGCGCCGGCCGTGACCGTCCCGCCGCCGAACCTCTTGTTCGCCGTGTCGACCATGTACGACAGCAGGGACACCGGGGTCGACTTCTTGTCGATGGGATACGTGGCCGGGAACAGATACCCCTCGGGGTTGCCGCTCGCGTCGTTCGGGAGCTTGAGGTTCGCCTTCTCCAGGGACTTCTTCGTGGTGCCCCCGGGCAGGGCGAGGACCTTGTCGACGGCCTCGTAGACCTGGCCCGAGCGCCAGCCCTCCGGGATGACCAGGGCGAGCGGCTCCTTCTTCTTGTCCGTGCTCAGCAGCGGCACCGCCACGGCGGTGGCCGCCACGACGGCGCCGGTCACGATGAGGGCGGTCCGGCCCCGGCTCGTCAGTCGAATCGTTCTCCGTGGCCGGGCGGGCGGCGTGTAGATCTGCATGCGGGCACGGTAACCCGCATATCGCCATAATCTCGACATATCTTCATCTTGTTGGCTCCAGTTGGGCGTCTCTGCGGACCAGTGCGGCGTAGCGGCCCTCGCGCTCCAACAGCTCCTCGTGCGTGCCCCGTTCCGCCGGTCGCCCGCCGTCGAGGACCACGATCTGGTCGGCGCCTCGAATGGTGGACAGCCGGTGCGCGATGGTGAGGGTGGTCCGGTTGGCCGACAGGGCGTCGATGGCCTCCTGCACAGCACGCTCGGTGCGGGTGTCCAGAGCGCTGGTCGCCTCGTCGAGAATCAGGACCGGCGGGTCCCTCAGAATCGTCCGGGCGATGGCCAGGCGCTGCTTCTCGCCGCCGGAGAACCGGTGTCCGCGCTCCCCCACCACCGTGTCGTACCCGTCGGGCAACGACGCGATGTGGTCGTGGATCTGCGCGGCCTTCGCCGCCGCGTACAACTCCTCGTCGGTGGCGTCCGGCTTGGCGAACCGCAGGTTCTCGGCGACCGTGGCATGGAAGAGGTACGTCTCCTGGGAGACGACGCCGATTCCGCGGGCGAGGGTGTCGAAGTCGAGGTCGCGCACGTCCACCCCGTCGAGGGTGACGCGGCCGCCCGTGACGTCGTACAGACGCGGCACCAGGTAGCTGAGTGTGGACTTGCCCGCGCCGGTCGCGCCGACGACGGCGAGGCTGCCGCCGGCGGGCACAGTGATGTCGATGCCGTCGAGGACCGGGCCGCTCTTGTCGTCGTAGCGGAACTCCACGCCCTCGAAGCGCACCTCTCCCTTGACCTGGTCGAGGTGGATCGGGTCCTCGGGCTCGGTGATGTCGATGGGCAGGTCGAGGTACTCGAAGATGCGCTGGAACAGGGCGAGCGAGGTCTGGATCTGGACGCCTGTGGAGAGCAGGCTCACGGTCGGCCGGAAGAGGCCCTGCTGGAGCGAGACGAAGGCGACGAGCGTGCCGATGGAGATGGCGGGTCCGCCGAACTGGAGGGCTATGCCCGCGGTCCAGTAGATGACGGCCGGCATGGCGGCCATGACGATCCCGATGACGGCCATCCGCCAGCGGCCCGCCATGTTCGACCGGACCTCCAGGTCGACCAGACCCTCGGACTCGTCGGCGAAGGAGCGGGTGAGCGAGTCGGAGCGGCCCATCGTGCGGCCGAGCAGGATGCCGCTGACGGAGAGCGACTCGGTGACGGTGGCGGCCATGGCGGCCATCTGCTTCTGGCGCTCGGTGGTGATCTTCTTGCGTTCGTTGCCGACGCGGCGGCTGATCCACACGAACACCGGCAGCAGGAGCAGCGAGACGACGGTCAGCCGCCAGTCCAGGGCGACCATCGCGACGATCGTGGCGATGACGCTGGTGAGGTTCGAGACGAGCGAGGTGGCGGTCGAGGTGACCGTGGCCTGCATGCCACCGATGTCGTTCGCGATGCGCGACTGGACCTCGCCGGTGCGGGTCCTGGTGAAGAAGGCGAGCGACATGCGCTGCAGCCGGCCATAGACGGCGGTGCGCAGGTCGTGCATGACGCGCTGGCCGACCGTCGTGGAGATGAGGGTCTGCAGGACTCCGAAGACACCGCCGAGGACGGCGCTGAGGATCATGCCGAGCGCGAGCAGGCTCAGCAGTCCGGTGCGGCCCTGCGGAATCGCGGTGTCGAGGATCTCTTTGAGCAGGAAGGGCGTGGCGACCGAGACCAGGGACGCGGCGCCCACGAGGAGGCCTACGACGGCCAGTCGGCCGCGGTAGGGACGGAAGAGCTTGAGAATGCGGCGCACCTGCCGGGGCTGTCCATCTTCGACAGGTGGCGGTGTCCAGTTGATGTCGTCGCGGGGCATGGGCTCCTACGGAGGGTGAGAGAACGATGACTGACGGAGCATAGCTCATTGTTACCTATACTCACAATGAACGAGGTCCTGATATTGTTCCCGTCATGGACACCCCCGACGCCGACGGCCTGCTCGCCGAGCAGCTGCTGCGGTTGACCCGCCGTGTGCACCGCATCCAGAAGCGTCAGCTGGAGAAGCGCGGGCTCGGCATCACTCCGGCGCAGTCCCGGCTCCTGCGCACCCTCGCGCACTACGGCTCGCCGCCGCGCATGGCCGACCTGGCCGAGCGGCTGGAGGTGGTGCCGCGGGCCGTGACGACGCTGGTCGACGGTCTGGAGGCGAGCGGCAAGGTGCGTCGCGTACCGGACCCCACCAACCGCCGGGTGATCCGCATCGAGCTGACGGACGACGGCCGCGGGGCCCTGCGCGAGCTGCGCGCCGCGCGACGGACCGCGGCGGAGGACATCCTGGCGCCGCTCTCGGACGACCAGCGCAAGGTCCTCGGGGGGCTGCTGGACACGCTGGTGGACGGAATGGGCGCGGTGGAGGCGCCCAAGCGCGACTGCTGATCGGGGTGGCCCCGACGGGGGCGGCCGGAAGGCGCGCCGACAGGGGTGAGGGGCCCGCTCCCGCTGCGGACCGCGGGCCGACGCCCGCCCGCTCCACCACCGGGCCGGGCCGGCGATGGCTCCGCGCCGCCCACTCGCACCCGCACACGGAAGTCCAAAGACCCAGCCCCGGAAGTCCAACTCCCTGGCCACTTCCGCCCCTTGCGACCCGGTCGGCCCCCTAGAAGGGTGACAGCGCGCCGAACCCGCGCTCACCCACCGAGGAGGTCCGATGCACGACGAGCACGCGACACCGGAACCCGACGAGAACCCCGAGGGCTACTCCCGACGCTCGGTCCTGCGCACGGCCGGAGCCGCCGGAGCGGGACTGGGGATCGGCGCGCCCGCGGGTGGGGGCACGGCCAACGCGGCCGAGCCCGGGACGGCGGCGGAGGCCGCACCCGGGGCCGCGGCTGAAGCCGAGTCCGCCGTTCCCGCCGCGAAGGGCAGAACCATGATCGGCGTGCCCTTCGAGGGGCGCGGCACGGTACGCGTGGGGATCATCGGGCTCGGCAACCGCGGCAACGGCATGATCGACCTGTTCCTCGCCCTCGACGGGGTCCGCGTCGTCGCACTGTGCGACCCGGTCAAGGACAAGACCGCGAGCGCCGCGGCCAAGGTGGTGGCCGCGGGACAGCCCGCCCCGGCGACGTACACGAAGGGCGATGACGACTTCGTCGGTCTGTGCGAGCGCGGCGACCTCGACTTCGTGTACGTGGCGACGCCCTGGGACTGGCACTTCGAGATGGCGAAGACGGCGATGCTCAGCGGCAAGCACGTCGGCGTGGAGTGTCCGATCGCGATGCGCCTCGACCAGCTCTGGGAGCTGGTCGACCTCTCCGAGCGCACCCGCAGACACTGCATGCAGCTGGAGAACTGCTGCTACGGCAGGAACGAGATGCGGGTCCTGCGTATGGCGCACGCCGGGAAGTTCGGCCGGCTCCTGCACGGCGCGGGCGCCTACAACCACGATCTGCGCGGCCTGATGTTCGACCCGGACTACTACGAGGGCCCCTGGCGGCGGCTCTGGCACACCCGGCTGCGCGGCGACCTCTATCCGAACCACGGCTTCGGGCCCGTCGCCAACTACATGGACATCAACCGCGGTGACCGTGTCACCCACGTCTCCAGCTTCGGCACGCCCTCGCTCGGACTCGCCGAGTACCGCGCGGCGAACATGCCGCCGGGCGACCCGAGCTGGAAGGAGACGTACATCGAGAGCGACCGGACCATCAGCCTCGTACAGACCGCGAAGGGACGGGTGATCCGGCTCGAACACGATGTGTCGACGCCACATCCCTACTCGCGGATCAACAGTCTCGGCGGCACGAAGGGTGTCTTCGAGGACTACCCGGAGCGGATTTACATAGAGCCGGACCACACAGATGACGCCTGGGGCGACTTCGGGGCGTACGCCGACTGGGATCACTGGCTGTGGAAGGAACACTCCAACCCGCCCGGCGGACACGGCGGGATGGACTACATCATGCTGTTCCGGCTGATGCAGTGCATGCGGCTCGGGCTCGTACCGGACTTCGACGTGTACGACGCCGCCACCTGGACCGCGCCGGTGCCGCTGAGCCACGCCTCGATCAAGGCACACGGGGCACCGCAGGCGATCCCGGACTTCACGCGCGGGCTGTGGAAGAAGGAGCGGTCGGGGGTGGACTCGCAGAAACCGCAGGGGTGACCGGTCGGGAGTGACCCCGGGGCGGGTCCTCCGGGAAGTCTTCGGGAGTCCTTCTGGGGGCCTTCCGGGATGGGAAGCGTGGGGCCCGGCGTCGAGCGGATGCGCCGGGCCCCCGCGCTCAACTCACCTCGCCCGCGGGCTCCTTGGCCAACGAGTTCTTGGACCCCGCGGGTTCCTCGGCCGTGCCCGCAGGCTCCTCATCCTTGCCCGGAGCGTCCGTCGGCGCGGTCTTGGCGGTCTGCGAGGGCGCGTCCGCCTTCGGGTCGCTGCCGGCGGGCGTCACGTCCTCCTCCACGAACGCGATCTCGCCGTCGAGCATCTTCTTCGCCCGGTCCATGTCCAGGGCGCCCTCCCAGCGGGAGACCGCGAAGACGGCGACGCAGTTGCCGAGCAGGTTGGTGACGACGCGCATCGAGTCCATGATGCGGTCGACGCCGAGCAGCAGGGCGACGGCCCCGGCGGGGATGGCGCCGAGCGAGGAGGCGGTCGCCGACAGGGCGAGGAAGGCCGAACCGGGGATGCCTGCCATGCCCTTGCTGGTCAGCATGAGCACAAGGATCACGGTGACCTGCTGGCTCAGGCTGAGGTCGACACCCACGGCCTGCGCGATGAACAGCGTGCCGATGGAGAGATAGATCGAGGCGCCGTCGAGGTTGAAGGAGTACCCCGTCGGCAGCACCAGGCCCACCGCGTCGTCACGCGCACCTGCCTGGCGCAGCTTCTGCATCATGCGGGGCATGACCGTCTCGCTGGACGCGGTGCCGAGGGCGAGCAGCAACTCCGCGCGCGTGTAGCGGACGAACTTCCACAGGCTCAGCCCGGTGACCAGCTTCAACGCGACCGCGAGCAGCACGAGGAAGAGCACCGCCACGGCGTAGCAGAGAACGATGAGCTTGCCGTACGTCTTCATGACCCCGAGGCCGTACTCCCCCACCAGGTGGACCATCGCGCCGAAGACGGCGAGCGGGGCGAGCTTCATGACGAAGCCGACGATCGCGAAGATGATCTCCTGGGCCTGCTCGATGGCGGGCAGGATCGCGGGCACCTTGGTGTTGCCGAGGTGGAGCAGCGCGGCACCCGTGAGGCAGGCCAGCACCAGCACCTGCAGCAGTGAGTTCTCGGCGAAGGCGCCGACCGCGCTCTGCGGCAACGCGTTGAGAACGAACTCGGTGGTCGTCGGCAACGCGCCACCGGCGGTCTTGTCGTCGACCGCCGAGGCGTCGAGCTTCGACGGGTCGACGTTCATGCCCGACCCGGGCGCGAAGACGTTGGCGGCGATCAGGCCGATGAGCAGCGCGGCCGTGGAGGCTATCTCGAACCAGATCAGGGCCTTGAGGCCGATCCGCCCGAAAGCCTTCAGGTTGCCGGCCTTGGCGATGCCGACGACGACCACGCAGAACACGAGCGGCGAGATCACCGTCTTGATGAGACGCACGAAACCGTCGCCGAGCGGCTGGAAGGTCGTGGCCGTGTCCGGCCACAACCTTCCGACGACGATTCCGAGTACGAGCGCGCAGGCGACCTGCGCGAACAGTGAGGTACGCAAGATGCGTGCGACGCGTCGCAGGGACGGTACAGACGGCGGCACGGGCACTCCTCCAGGGGGACTTCTGGGATGCGGAAAGCGGATTCCGCGGTGATCACTATCGGGGGAGTTTGCTACCGCCGGAGACCTCGATGTGACAGGCATGTAAATCATCGAGGGATGTGGCACGTCCCACACCGGACCGTTCAGCAGGCCGCGCGGTCCTCGGTGAGCGTCCCCTGCACGGTCACCAGCGTCCGGTCGTGACAACCGCCCGTTCCGTACAGCCGGTAGCGCTCACTGGTCGTACCGACCGCGTGCCGCTGGTCGCGCGGCACGTTCGCCGTATACGTGGCGTCACCCGCGTAGCTGTCGTCGAGCCGGGACCACGCCGTGCGCCGGCCGCCTCGCGTCTCCTCGACCGCAGCCCGGTCCCCCAGCGACAGCACCGTCCGCAGCCGGTCGCCCGCGCCGAGCGTCGTGGTGCCGTCCATGGTGTAGGTGCGGTGCGTCCGGGTCGACTTGACGGGCCCGCGCCCGTCCACGGTGACCATCTCGTCGTCGGTCCAGGTCCCCTTCAGCGCGTCGGTGTTCTCGCCGTCCGTCCAGCGGTGCACGGAGGTGTTGGCCAGCCTGCGGTCGACGGTGGTCTTCACGCGGCCGTGCGAGGTGTCGACGTACCCGGCCACGGTCAGCCGGTGCCCGGCCTCGGTGTCGAGACGCTGCTCCGAACCCGGTGTGTACGTCGAGGAGTTGTCAAGGTCTCCCGCCCTGTGCGCGGTGAGCTTCCCGGTGACGTGCTTGCTCTTGGTGTCCTGCCAGACGAGGACGTTCACCGGGGTGCTCCAGCCGGCCTGCCCCTCGGGAACGCCCACTACGGAGACGTCGATCCGGTGCGGACGGCCGTCGTTGAGCAGCCCGGCGAACGGTGTCAGGTCGTACTCGACGGGCTTGATGTCGAAGGCGCGCGGGCCCGGAATCACGTACCAGAGGAACGGGTTGGACCAACCCCCGGTCCACACGGTCGGGAACGGCGCCGCGATGCCCGCGAGTCGGCCGTCGACCTTGATCTGCACCTCGCGGTAGGGGCCGTCGCCGGCCTTGCAGGAGTACGGCGCGGCGTCGGGCACCGTCAGATACCAGTACTCCTCGCAGCCGCCGCCCGATCCTGTGGCGTATACCTCGGCGACGATGCGTTCACTGTTCCGGGGCGTGGTGAGGGTGCCGTCCTGGAGGGTGAGGACGCGGTCGGGGGTCTTCTTCGCAGCGGGCTCACCCGTGTGGCGAGTGCCGGCGGGCTCGCCCGCGTAGAAGGTGAGCGTGACCTTGACGTCGATGATGCCCGTGTAGGTGTCGTCGACGACGTTCCCGATGAGCATCTCGACGCTCTGGTCATCCCGGAACGTGTCGCTGTAGCGCGTGACGTCCTTCTCCACCGACCACTCGATGCCGTCGGGCGAGGGCTGCGGGGTGGACGTACGGAAGACCTCGACGCCGCCGATGTGCAGATAGCCGAGCCGGTCGAACTGCCGTCCCTTGACCTTGCCGTCGAGGCGCAGGACGACCTTGCTCCAGTGGTCGCCACAGCCGTGTGGTGGTGCGTACGTGCCCTTGTAGGGCGTGAAGTCGCGGAACTGCGCCTCGGCGACGGTGACGTCGCAGGACTTGGTGTCCGGTCGGGTGACCGGCGGAGCGGCGGTGACCGGGTCGTGCCAGTCGGTGCCGAACTCGGCAGGCGCGTCGGCCGATTGCGCGGGGGCCGCTCCGAGGAGGGCGCTCGCCATGAGGGTCACTCCGGCGAGCATGGACATGATGATCCGTCTTCTCATGGGCGGTGTTCTACGGGGAGTTGGCCCGGGCCGCAATGCGTCCTCGGGACATGACGGACCTCCTCGACCGGATCGGTCCCCCTCAGTACGGTGGTGCGACCGGTTGGCGGGGGGGGTGCCGCTATGGATCGGGAACAGGACGACGTGCCGCGCGAGTTACCTCGTTTCGCCCTCGATCCCGTGTCGGGTCTGGCGGCCGTCTTGGCCGCCGTACTGACCGCCCTGTCCGGCCGATACGGGTACCACCGCGACGAGTTGTACTTCCTCGCGGCGGGCGATCATCCGACCTGGGGGTACGTCGACCAGCCGCCGTTCACGCCGTTCCTCGCGCGGGCGGCCACCGCGCTGTTCGGGGACTCCACCGTCGCACTGCGGGTCCCGGCGACACTCTCGTTCGTGGCCGCCGTCTTCGTGGTCGCCCTCGTCGCACGGGAGTTGGGCGGAGACCGCAGGACGCAGGTGGTCGCGGCGGGGCTCGCGGGCGTGTCCGCGCAGCCGTTGGGGGTCGGGCACGTGATGTCGACCACGACCTTCGACCTGCTGGCCTGGCTGCTGATCTGCTGGCCGGTACTGCGCCTGCTGCGCACCGGCGACGGGCGGTGGTGGCTTGCGATCGGCCTGTGCGTCGGGGTCGGTCTGCTGAACAAGTACCTCGTGGCGCTCCTGGTCGTCGCGCTGCTCGCGGGTGTGCTCGCCGTGGGGCCGCGCAGGGTGCTGCGCAGCCCGTGGCTGCTCGCCGGCGCTGTCGTGGCACTCGCGGTGGTCGCGCCCAATCTGTGGTGGCAGACGGATCACGACTGGCCTCAGCTGACGGTCGCGGAGGGGATCGGCACGGACGACGGGACCGAGAACCGGATCCTGTTCGTGCCCGAGCAACTCATCTATCTGTCCCCGCTGTTCGTACCTGTGTGGGTCGCGGGCTGGCTGCGGCTCTGGCGCGATCCGGCCCTGCGGTGGGCTCGTCCGGCAGCGGTCGCGTACCCGCTGCTGTGCGTGCTGGTCGTGGCGCTGGGAGGCAAGGGGTACTACGTCGTTCCGCTGCTGATCGTGCTGCTCGTGGCGGGCTGCGAGCCGGCTCTGGCCTGGACGCGGCGGCATGGGCGTACGTGGCCCGTGGTGGCCGTGCTGGTGACCGTCGCGGTCAACGCGATGGTCACCCTGCCCGTGCTGCCGCCGAGTTCGCTCGCCGTGCCGACGGCGCTCAACAAGGAGCAGGGCGAGCAGGTGGGCTGGCCCGCGCTCGCCGACGCGGCCGCGGAAGACTGGTCCACGATTCCCGCGCGCGAGCGGGCGCGCGCCGTGGTCTTCGCACAGAACTACGGCGAGGCGGGCGCCCTGGACCGCTACGGCCCCGCGCGCGGGCTGCCTCGCCCCTACTCCGGCCATATGAGCTACGCCGACTGGGGCCCTCCGCCGGACTCGGCCGACGGACCGGTGCTCGTCGTCCGGCAGGAGGCCGCGGACGCCATCGAGCGGTACTTCACCGACTGCCGTCGGGTCGCGCGCGTGGACAACGGCCACGGAGTGGAGAACGAGGAGCAGGGCGCGGCCGTGGTGTTGTGCTCGGGGACGACGCAGCCGTGGTCGCGGCTGTGGCCGTCCCTTCGCCACTGCTACTGAGGGCGCTCGGTTTTGAGGGCTCTCAGACCTCGGACACTTGAAGGCTCTCAGACTCTGCTGAGGGCGCGGTGGCCGGTGACTGGCGGTCAGGCGGCCTTGAGGTTCGCCTTGTCGCCCATCACCACGACCGGTTTCTGGTCCGGGTCGAGGGTGCGCAACAGGTACTCCATGCCGGACTTGGGCAGGCTCACGCAGGCCGACGTACCGCTGCCGTGGTCGATGTGCAGCCAGATGCTGCCGCCCTTGGACTGGCCCTGGGGGCGGGTCGGGTCGTTCGGCGAGGTGCCCTTGACGCGGTTGTAGTCGATGGCGATGACGTAGTCGAAGTCGTTCCAGTACGACTTGGCCCAGTAGTGCGGGGCCTGGAAGCCCGCCGACTCGGTGTACGGAAGCTTGGCACCGGGGTCGGTGAGGACGCCGCCCGCGTCGCTGAGCGTGAAGACCCCGACAGGGCTGCGCTTGTCGTTCTCGCGGTGGTTGGTCGTCCAGCCCTTCTTGCCGTTGTGGCCCTTCCAACTGCGGGTCTTGTCCCAGGTGGAGCCGGACTTGGTGTAGAGGACGATCGTGGAGTCCGCCGAGTTCTTGCCCTCGCCGTAGACGGTCACGACCTGGCGGGAGCCCGAGGGGATCTGCTTCTGCAGCTTGTCGCCGACGTCGGGGATGGCCTTGAGGTCGACGGTGCGCGCCTGCGCGGACCCTGTCCCGTTGTCGGCCTGCCCGTCGCTCTTCTTCTCGCTCCCGCCGTCCGAACCGCCGCACGCCCCCAGGGACATCAGAAGGGCACCGGACACCGCGGCCACGGCCGTCGTACGCATCGCACCGCCTGTTCGCGTCGCACCGCCTATTCGCATCGGTCCATCGTCGCACCACGATCCGGACGATTGCGTCCGGCCCCTCGGCTTCCGGGCGATATGCGGGCGGTCCGGGCCGAATCTTTGCCTCGCGGCGGAAAACCGTTTGCCTGCGGACACGCTGTGACGCGAACCTTTCACGGTTTGTTGCCTCCCCCACTCCGTTCAACGAGCCCCCTGGGACGTCATGCAGATTCAAGACCTTCCGTATCCCGACCCGGGTGTGCCCGACGCACGCTCGGGGCCCCGGTTCCTGGTGTGGCTCGGCCGGAATCAGCTCGGCGGACAGGCGAAGGCCCTGGCCTGGGGTCTGCTGCACTTCATGTCCGTGTCCGGACTGCCCTTCTGTGTGGGCTTCGCCGTCCAGGCCGTCGTGGACCGCTCCGGTGCGCGGCTCGGCATGGCGGGCGGGCTGATCGCGCTGTGCGGGTTCGGTATCGCGCTGGGCGACACCATGCTCCACCGGGCCGCGGTCACCAACTGGATCACCGCGGCCGCACGCGTCCAGCAACTCCTGGCGCGAAGGACCGCCCTGCTGGGCTCCGCGCTGACGCGGCGCGTGGCGGCCGGTGAGATCGTCGCGGTCTCGACCGGTGACGTGGAGAAGATCGGCTGGTTCGTGGAGGCCGTGTCGCGGTTCACCGCGGCCGCGGTCACGATCGTGTTCGTCTGTGTCGCCCTGGTCGTCTACCAGCCGGCGCTCGGCGTCGTCGTCGCCGTGGGTGTGCCCGTCCTGGCGCTCGCGGTGCTGCCGCTGCTGCCCCGGGCGACCCGGCGCGCCGACTTCCAGCGCGAGAAGGCGGGACACGCCACCGAGCTCGCCTCGGACACCGTCGCGGGTCTGCGCGTGCTGCGCGGCATCGGCGGCGAGGAGCTGTTCCTCGACCGCTACCGGCGCGCCTCGCAGGAGGTCCGGCACGCGGCCGTGCGCAGCGCCCGTATGTGGGCGCTGATCTCCGCGATCCAGGTACTGCTGCCCGGACTGCTGCTGATCGTCGTCGTCTGGCACGGCGTGAACCTGGCCCGCGACGGCCGGATCACCGTCGGCGAACTGGTCACCGTGTACAGCGCCGTCATGCTCCTCACCTATCCGCTCCGTCACTTCGAGGAGATCGCGATGGCCTACTCCTTCTCCCGGCCGTCCGCGAAACGCGCCGCCCGGGTGCTGTCGCTGGAGCGGGCGACGGACGGCGAGGGCTCGCGCGAGGCCGTCGTACCGGCCGGTGACCTGTACGACCCGGCGACCGGACTGCTCGCGCCCGCCGGACGGCTCACCGCGGTGGTGTGCGGTGACCCGGACGCGGCGGGTGTGCTGGCCGAGCGGCTCGGCGGTCACGCGGCGGACTCCTCGGGGCTGCCGTCGGCGCTGGTCGGCGGCGTGCCGCTGGACGGGCTGCCGCTCGACTCGGCCCGCAGTGCCGTCCTCGTCCAGGACAAGGACCCGGTCCTGCTCTCCGGCACCCTGCGCGAACTGCTCGACGTGCCCGCCTCCGGGGACGTCAGTCCCGAGGAGGCACTGGCCGCCGCGCAGTGCGGCGACGTCCTGGACGCGCTCGCCCAGGGGTCACTGGACGTCGCCGAACCGATGGACGCCCGGATCACCGAACGCGGCCGCTCCCTGTCGGGCGGCCAGCGCCAGCGTCTCGCGCTGGCCCGGTCCCTGATCACGGACCCGGAGGTGCTCGTCCTGGACGAACCGACGTCCGCGGTCGACTCGCACACCGAGGCACGCATCGCCGACGGCGTCCGGTCCCTGCGCCAGGGCCGTACGACGGTGGTGTTCACCTCGTCGCCGCTGCTCCTGGACCACGCGGACCGGGTCGTACTCGTCCACGAGGGCGAGGTCGCGGCGGTCGGCGTGCACCGCGAGCTGCTGCACAGCGAGCCCCGGTACCGGGCCGTGGTGACCCGTGAGACCGAGGACGAGGCCGGCGCACACGAACTGGGCCGCCTGCGAGAACTGGAAGAAATCGAGGAGACCGCATGATCGGCGTGGCGCCACCGGCCTACGACCCGGCAGCCCCGACGACCGCAGAGACCCTGCCCGTCGGTGCCCCCGCGACTGTACGCGCCTACGTGGCCGAACTGTTCCAACGGCACCGCGGGGCCTTCCTGCTGCTCATCACCGTCAACACGGTCGCCGTCATCGCCTCGATGGTGGGCCCCTACCTGCTGGGCTCGCTCGTCCAGCGCGTCTCCGACGGAGCGGCGGCGGCACGCGAACTGCACATGGAGCGCACCGCCGCGCTGTTCGTCCTCGCCCTCGTCGTCCAGGCCGTGTTCGTACGCCAGGTGCGGCCGCGGGCCGCGATGCTCGGCGAACGGATGCTGGCCGACCTGCGCGAGGACTTCCTCGTACGGTCGGTGGGGCTGCCGCCGGGCGTTCTGGAGCGGGCCGGGACAGGTGATCTGCTGTCCCGGATCACCACGGACATCGACCGGCTGGCCAACGCCATGCGTGAGGCCGTGCCGCAGCTGGCCATCGGTGTGGTGTGGGTGGCCCTGCTGCTCGGCGGGCTCGCCGTCACCGCGCCGCCGCTCGCGCCGGCCGTGCTGGTCGCCGTCCCGATCCTGGTCGTCGGCTGCCGCTGGTACTTCAAGCGCGCTTCGTCCGGCTACCGCTCCGAGGCCGCCGGCTACGCCGCCGTGGCCGCCGTGCTCTCGGAAACCGTGGACGCGGGCCGCACCATCGAGGCGCACCGCCTGAGCGAGCGGCGCATCGGGCTGTCGGACCGGCGGGTCCAGGAGTGGACCGCCTGGGAGCGGTACACGCTGTGGCTGCGCTCGGTGCTCTTCCCGGTAATCAACCTTACCCACGTCACGGTCCTCGGCTCGGTCCTGATGATCGGCGGATACTTCGTCCTCCAGGGCTGGATCGGGGTGGGGCAGCTGACGACGGGCGCCCTGATCGCGCAGATGCTCGTCGACCCGGTGGGCCTGATCCTGCGCTGGTACGACGAGCTCCAGGTGGCCCAGGTCTCGCTGGCCCGGCTGGTCGGCGTCCGCGACATCGAGCCGGACGCCGGTGACGCGTCGCTGGCCCCCGACGGACGGGACGTGCACGCCGACGAGGTGCACTTCGGCTACCGCGCGGGCGTCGACGTGCTGCGCAAGGTCACCCTGGAGGTCGCGCCGGGCACCCGGCTGGCCCTGGTCGGCCCGTCCGGCGCGGGCAAGTCCACGCTGGGCAGGCTGCTCGCCGGGATCTACGCACCCCGGGCCGGCCGGATCACCTTGGGCGGCGCCGAACTGTCCCGGATGTCCGCCGAACGGGTCCGCTCCCATGTGGCGCTGGTCAACCAGGAACACCACGTGTTCGTGGGCGCCCTGCGCGACAACCTGCTCCTCGCCCGCACGGAGGCCGACGACGCCGAGCTGTGGGCCGCCCTCGGCGCGGTCGACGCCGACGGCTGGGCACGGGCGCTGGACGAAGGTCTGGACACCGAGGTCGGCTCGGGCGGGCTCGCCCTCACCCCGGCGCAGGCGCAGCAGATCGCGCTCGCCCGACTGGTGCTCGCCGATCCGCACACGCTGGTCCTGGACGAGGCCACCTCGCTCCTCGACCCACGCGCGGCCCGGCATCTGGAGCGCTCCCTGGCCCGCGTCCTGGACGGCCGCACCGTGGTCGCCATCGCCCACCGGCTGCACACCGCCCACGACGCGGACGTGATCGCGGTCGTCGAGAACGGCCGCATCAGCGAGCTGGGCAGCCATGATCAACTGGTCGCCGCGGACGGCGCGTACGCGGCACTGTGGCGGTCCTGGCACGGGTGAGCGGGCACTGCCCCCGGTGTGAGCGGGCACTCCCCCGGATCGGCCTCCGTGCGGGCCGACCCGGGGCCGCTCCGAGGCCCACACACGAGCGGGGCGGGATCGCGCAACGGGGTGCACCCTGCCCCGGCCCGTTCCCACCGCTGGTGAGAGGGCCGGAGTCTGCCGCCGGGCCCCGTGCCGTTGCGCGGTGTCGAAGAGGGGTGGAAGGGTGGATGTCGGCACCGGCTCGGGGAACGCCCGGGAACCGCCTGGTTCCCAGCGCTCCGTACGCCGTACAGGCGAGGCCTGGGCCGAGCGGCCCGTGCACCCGCCACCGAACACGGTGACAGCAGGCCGGCCCGCACCACCTGGAGGTACCCGTGGACAGCGCCGACGGTTGGGGAGACGACGTCTACCAGCCCGACGGATCCGAGGTTCAGGACGACGCGGGACTGCTCGACGCCGAGGACACCCTGGAATCCGACGGCGTGGACGATCCTCTGGACCGGGGCTGGTCACCGCCGGAGCGACCGTGGGCGGTGGAGCGCAACGACGTGACCGCTGCCGAGCGGCATCGAGGCGAGACCCTGGACGAGCGCCTCCTGGAAGAGGTCCCGGAGATCGCGGAGCCGGACGGTGACGGCATCGGAGACTGCCCGGACTCGGACGGCGAACCCCTGGACAACGAGGTGGGCGACCTCCGCTCCGGCCGTCTCGTGGCGCCGAACGAAGGAGCACACGAGGATGGGGAGAGCGGCCTGATCGCCACCGACGTGGGCATCGACGGCGCCGCGGCCTCGGCGGAAGAGGCCGCCATGCACATCGTCGACGAGGACTCCCCGTACGGCTGACGGGGCTGATCCCGTCGTCTCCCCCGACCTGTCCGCGCACCCCCTCCCCAGGCAAGGAGCACTCATGCAGCAGGACAAGCAGCCCGACTACCACCCCGTGGTCTTCCGTGACCGCGCCGCCGGGTACGCCTTCCTCACCCGGTCCACCGCGACCAGCGACCGGACGATCGACTGGGACGACGGCGAGACGTACCCCGTCGTGGACGTGGAGATCTCCTCCGAGAGCCACCCCTTCTACACGGGCAAGGCCCGGACCGTGGACACGGAGGGCCGGGTCGCCCAGTTCGAGAAGCGGTACGGCAAGGGGAGCCAGGACCAGGCGCCGGGCGGGGGCGACGCGGCCTGATCGTGCCGGAGGGCGGGTGCCGGGCTGTCGGGGACGGACCTCGCCCAGCCGCCGTCGAGGGACGGCGCTCACCCAGCGGGCGCGGTCGTTCAGATGAAGTTGAGAGCGGCCGCGCAGCCCACTCCGCCGAGCAGCATGAACGCCGGCATCAGGACCTTCAGCTCGACCCAGCTGCCCGCCCGGAACCGCATCGCCTTGGGCGGTCCGATCGGGTACCAGCGCTTGCGGCCGACCGGGATCGGCCACAGGATCGGGCAGCCCGACACCGTCAACGCGTCCCCGATGTCGTGCACCAGCGCGCCGAGCAGAATCGGCAGTCCGAGCCACAGATACTCCTGGCCCGGCGCCGTGAACAGCCAGTCGGCGCCGTTGCCGGGCTTGTCCAGTACTCCCGCGAGGATCCAGGCACTCGTCGCGGCCAGCAGCCACACCAGGATGTCGGCGCTGGAGCCACGAGTCGCCCGCCAGAGCAGCCCCTCGATCGCGAGCACTATGTGCACGAAGAGGAGCGCCAGGACTCCCCAGCGGCCCCCCGTGATCGCGATGGCCGAGGCCCCGGCGCTGATCATCACCGCCCACAGCCAGGTGTGCGTCAGGGTGCGGTGCCCGCCCGAGCGACGCGGGTCGCCCGCCTTCTTCGTCCCCTTGTAGACGGCGTAGGAAAGCTTGTCGACGATCTCGCACAGCCCTCGCGAGACGGGTCCGAAGGCCCGCGAGATGGTCGCCGCCTTGTGATCCAGATCCGGGGCCAGTGCCGCGCCCGCGCAGATCAGCGCGCCGACCAGGAGAACCGGCCAGGGCATCGTGTGTCCCGTGGCGGCCGCCGCGGCTCCGACGCCCAGCCAGGCCGCCGCTCCCGACAGTGAGTGTGCTGGTCCCATCATCGCCGTACCCCGCCCCATTCCACTTGTACTGACAGCCAGTTGCCCAGGCGCGCTGACGCTCCGTCGGCGCCACAGCGTAGCGTTCGTGATCTTCCGCCCCACAGCCGATTCCCCCCTCAAGGGCGTTCACAGGCAAGATGGGTGCGTGACCCTTATCGATCAGCTGCCGATGACCGCAGATCCCGACGCCCTCTACGAAGCCTTCGAGTCGTGGGCCGGGGAACGCGGTCTCACGCTCTACCCCCACCAGGAGGAGGCGCTGATCGAGGTGGTTTCGGGTGCGAACGTGATCGTCTCGACGCCCACCGGTTCCGGCAAGAGCATGATCGCCGCGGGTGCCCATTTCGCGGCGCTCGCCCGGGACGAGGTCACCTTCTACACGGCGCCGATCAAGGCGCTCGTCTCGGAGAAGTTCTTCGAGCTGTGCAAGATGTTCGGCACCGAGAACGTCGGCATGCTGACCGGCGACGCGTCCGTGAACTCCGACGCTCCGGTCATCTGCTGCACCGCCGAGGTCCTGGCGTCCATCGCGCTGCGCGACGGCAAGCGGGCCGATGTGGGCCAGGTCGTGATGGACGAGTTCCACTTCTACGCCGAGGGGGACCGCGGCTGGGCGTGGCAGATCCCGATCCTCGAACTGCCGCAGGCCCAGTTCATCCTGATGTCGGCGACGCTCGGCGACGTCTCGATGTTCGAGGAGGACCTGACCCGGCGCACCGGGCGTCCCACCTCGGTCGTCCGCTCGGCGACCCGGCCCGTGCCCCTCTCCTACGAGTACAAGCTGACGCCGCTCACGGAGACGCTCACCGAGCTCCTGGAGACCAAGCAGGCGCCCGTCTACATCGTGCACTTCACGCAGGCGCAGGCCGTGGAGCGGGCGCAGGCACTGATGAGCATCAACATGTGCACGCGCGAGGAGAAGGACCAGATCGCCGAGCTGATCGGCAACTTCCGCTTCACCACCAAGTTCGGCCGCAATCTCTCCCGTTACGTACGGCACGGCATCGGTGTGCACCACGCCGGCATGCTGCCCAAGTACCGGCGCCTGGTGGAGAAGCTGGCGCAGGCCGGTCTGCTGAAGGTCATCTGCGGCACGGACACCCTCGGTGTCGGCGTCAACGTCCCCATCCGCACCGTGCTGTTCACGGCTCTGACGAAGTACGACGGCACCCGGGTGCGGACGCTGCGCGCGCGGGAGTTCCACCAGATCGCGGGCCGTGCCGGACGGGCGGGCTTCGACACGGCCGGCTTCGTCGTGGCACAGGCTCCCGAGCATGTCGTGGAGAACGAGAAGGCCCTCGCCAAGGCGGGCGACGACCCGAAGAAGCGTCGCAAGGTGGTGCGCAAGAAGGCGCCGGAAGGCTTCGTCGCCTGGACGGAGAACACGTTCGCGAAACTGATCTCGTCCGATCCGGAGCCGCTGACCTCGCGCTTCCGGGTCACGCACACCATGCTTCTGTCGGTGATCGCCCGGCCCGGCAACGCCTTCGCGGCGATGCGGCATCTGCTGGAGGACAACCACGAGCCGCGCAAGCAGCAACTGCGGCACATCCGGCGTGCGATCGCCATCTACCGCTCGCTCCTCGACGGCGGAGTCGTGGAGAAGCTCGACGAGCCGGACGCCGAGGGGCGCATCGTCCGGCTCACCGTCGACCTGCAGCAGGACTTCGCCCTCAACCAGCCGCTGTCGACCTTCGCGCTGGCCTCGTTCGAGCTCCTGGATCCCGAGTCGCCCTCGTACGCCCTGGACATGGTGTCCGTCGTGGAGTCCACGCTGGACGATCCGCGCCAGATCCTCGCCGCCCAGCAGAACAAAGCCCGCGGCGAGGCCGTCGCGGCGATGAAGGCGGACGGCGTCGAGTACGAGGACCGCATGGAGCGGCTCCAGGACGTGTCGTACCCCAAGCCGATGGAAGAGCTGCTCTTCCACGCGTACGACACCTACCGCAAGAGCCATCCGTGGGTGGGCGACCATCCTCTCTCCCCGAAGTCCGTCATCCGTGACATGTACGAACGGGCCATGTCCTTCACGGAGTTCGTGTCCTTCTACGAGCTTGCCCGCACCGAGGGCATCGTCCTCCGTTACCTGGCGAGTGCCTACAAGGCCCTCGACCACACCGTCCCGGACGACCTGAAGTCGGACGACCTGGAGGACCTGATCGCCTGGCTCGGCGAGATGGTGCGTCAGGTCGACTCCAGCCTCCTCGACGAGTGGGAGCAGCTCGCCAACCCGGAAGTGATGACGGCCGAGGAAGCCCAGGAGAGGGCCGACCAGGTCAAACCGGTCACCGCCAACGCCCGTGCCTTCCGGGTTCTCGTCCGCAACGCCATGTTCCGCCGCGTCGAACTCGCCGCCCTGGACCATGTCCGGGAACTCGGCGAGATGGACGGCGAGTCCGGCTGGGACGCCGACGCCTGGGGCGAGGCGATGGACAAGTACTGGGACGAGTACGACGACCTCGGTACGGGCCCCGACGCGCGCGGACCCAAGTTGCTGCTCATCGAGGAGGAGCCGCAGAACGGGCTGTGGCGCGTTCGCCAGGCCTTCGCCGACCCGAACGGCGATCATGACTGGGGTATCAGCGCGGAGATCGACCTCGCGGCCTCGGACGCCGAGGGCCGCGCCATCGTCAAGGTCACCGACGTCGGCCAGCTGTGAGCACAGGAGAACGCGACACATGACGAATCCAGCGGAGAGACTCGTCGACCTGCTCGACCTGGAGCAGATCGAGGTCAACATCTTCCGTGGCCGCAGCCCGCAGGAGTCCCTGCAGCGGGTCTTCGGCGGGCAGGTGGCGGGCCAGGCCCTGGTCGCCGCCGGCCGCACCACTGACGGCGAACGCCCCGTGCACTCGCTGCACGCGTACTTCCTGCGCCCGGGCCGGCCGGGCGTGCCGATCGTGTACCAGGTCGAACGGGTCCGCGACGGCCGGTCGTTCACCACGCGTCGCGTCACCGCCGTGCAGCAGGGCCGCACGATCTTCAATCTGACCGCCTCCTTTCACAAGCCTGAGGAAGGGAGCTTCGAGCACCAGCTGCCGCCGGCCCGTGAGGTCCCGGATCCCGAGTCGCTCCCGACCGTCACTCAGGAGATCAAGGAGCATCTGGGCGCGCTCCCCGAGACGTTGGAACGCATGGCCAGGCGCCAGCCCTTCGACATCCGCTACGCGGACCGGCTGCGCTGGACCCCCGAGGAGATCGAGCACGCCGAACCGCGCAGCGCCGTGTGGATGCGAGCCGTCGGCCCCCTGGGCGACGACCCGCTGGTCCACACCTGCGCGCTCACCTACGCGAGCGACATGACCCTCCTGGACGCCGTCCGCATCCCGGTGGAACCCCTCTGGGGCCAGCGCGGTTTCGACATGGCGTCCCTCGACCACGCGATGTGGTTCCACCGGCCGTTCCGCGCCGACGAGTGGTTCCTGTACGACCAGGAGTCACCGATCGCGACGGGTGGCCGCGGGCTGGCCCGGGGCCGCATCTACGACCTGGAGGGACGCCTGCTCGTCTCGGTCGTCCAGGAGGGACTGTTCCGCAAGCTCGAGGGCTGACGCGACGAGGTCAGGCATTTCTGCGGCGCAGCCAGCCGAGGAGACGTCGAGGGCGTTCCGGTTCGTCGATCGTCTGTCGTACCTGGGCCTGGTGCCGCACTCCTGTCGGCTGCCGCACGTCGGCGTGTTCCTGCACTCCTGTCGACTGCCGCACGTCGGCAGGTCGGAACGCTTCGGTCGGCTGCCGTGCGTCACCGCTCTGTCGCCGCTCCTCGATCAACCGCCGCCGCTCCTCGATCAGTTCTGATCGTTCCCGACTCGCGGCCTGAGTCGGGGGCTTCGGTGTCGGTCGCGGCGCCCGACGGTGTGCGCGTGCCTCTTGCAGAGTGTTGGCCAAGTCGGACCGGAGCCAACTGATCTCGTCCGGGTCCTCCGCCGTCATGATCCGTGCGGCGACGTGAGCGGCGGGCGAGTCGGGCGCGCCGTGCGTGGTCCGTTCCGGATCGAAGCAGTTCATGTAGGCGCGCTCGTACGGATCGGCGACGATCTCCGCGACCTGCGCGGGATCGAGCAGTGAGGCGACCGCCGCGGCACGGGCCCAGGGATCCTCGGTCTGCCGCAGCAGAAAGCCCACGTGGCGTCCTCGCCAGTTCCGGGCCCTCAGGTCCAGGCCCGCGTCCAGTTGGTCGCGCAGCCCTTCGGGTGTCCGCCCGTTCAACAGCGGAGCGTTCTCCTCGGCCTCGGCGAACTGCCGCAGTTCCTCTGCCAGGTACAGCCAGACGACGGCCCTGTAGCGGTTCAAGTAGAACTTGACGGGCACGACGAATCCCAGGCGGGCGAACCTCGTGAACCGGGCCGCCGTCACATCCATGAGAGCCGCGCCCTCCGACGTACCGACCGCCTCGACGCGTTTCTTCAAGCCGTCCGGGAACCCGTCCTCGGACATCACCCGGTCGATCTCCGCGCGGGCCACGCGACGGCCTCCGCCGCCTTCGTCCGGGACGGTTCGGATGCAACCGAGTCGTACGGCAAGGTCGAACTCGCCTCGTTTGAGCCCCAGCTCCCGTGCCGCGCGGCTCTGTGCGAGTGTCTGCCGGGGCGCCGTGACGAGGGCCGGATTCGCGCCGACGACTGTGGCGCCGACAAGAGCGGCAGCGGGGTTCGCGCTGGGCGTGACGGACTGCGTGATGGTGTTGCCGGACATGGTGGTTCTCCCCCGTAGCAGCGGTGTGCACTTGCGTGCGCTTGCTTCGAGAAAAACCGTAGCCGGTTCGCCGCAACCCCCGCGGAGCCTGTGGATAACTCTGGCGGCAGAGCGTTCGTGCAGGTCAGAGATCGATCGAAGAGGATTGTTCGGGCTGGCGGGCATCGACGTGGAGGTGTTCGCCGACGCGGTTGACGAGCAGCGTCATCTCGTACGCGACCTGGCCGATGTCGGCCTCCGCCGCGCTGAGCACGCACAGACAGCTGCCGGTTCCGGCCGCCGTGACGAAGAGCACGGCGTCGTCGAACTCGATCATCGTCTGGCGTACCCGGCCCGCGCCGAAGTGCCGGCCCGAGCCCTTGGCGAGGCTGTGCAGGCCCGAGGAGACGGCGGCGAGATGCTCGGCGTCCTCCCGCCTGAGCCCTGTGCTGGCCCCGGTCACCAGGCCGTCGTTCGACAGCACCAACGCGTGTCGTACGTGTTCCACACGCTGAGTGAGGTCGTCGAGCAGCCAGCCAAGTCCCTGGTTCTCAGCCATGATCCGTCTCCCCGTGGATATGTGGCTCCCCCCGGCCGGAGGACCTGATCAACCAGCCTTCCCCACCACCGCCGTCCGGGCAAGGAGGATAGGGGCATGGCACACAAGATGACCGATGAGGAATGGCGGGCCTTCGTCTCGAACGGCACCCGCACGGGCAAGTTGTCGACCGTCCGGGCCGATGGGAGCCCGCATGTGGCACCGATCTGGTTCCTGCTCGACGGGGACGACCTGGTCTTCAACACGGCGAAGACCACCGTCAAGGGACGGAATCTGGCCCGTGACGGCCGCGTCGCCCTGTGTGTGGACGACGACCGACCGCCGTACGCGTACGTCGTCCTGCAGGGGCGCGCCCGGATCTCGGAGGACCTCGACGAACTCCGGCTGTGGGCGGGGCGGATCGGAGCCCGCTACATGGGCGAGGAGCGGGCCGAGGAGTTCGGCGCCCGTAACGGCGTACCCGGCGAACTGCTCGTACGCGTGAGGATCGAGAAGGTCCTCGCGGAAGCCGGCGTCGCGAACTGAGCGGGCCTGCACGGCGGGTGAGCGAGGGAGCCGCGTCGGCCCACTGAAGCTCTTCGTGCCGGCCGGGCGAGGTTCCTCGTACCGGTCCAGCGAAGTTCTTCGCGTCAGCCGACGGAGTCGAGCAGCCGGGCGGTGTGCATCCGCCCGGCGTACTCGACGAGACGTATCAGCACCTCCTTGCCCGAGTCGCGGTCACGGGCGTCACAGAGCACCACGGGCGTTCCCTTGTCGAGGTCGAGGGCGCGTGACACGTCGTGAGCGCCGTACGTCCGCGAGCCCGTGAAGCAGTTGACGGCCACCACGAAGGGGATGTGCCGGTGCTCGAAGTAGTCCACCGCGGGGAAGCAGTCCTCCAGCCGCCGGGTGTCGGCGAGGACGACCGCGCCGAGGGCCCCTTGCGACAGTTCGTCCCACAGGAACCAGAATCGGTCCTGGCCCGGCGTGCCGAAGAGGTAGAGCGACAGGCCCGACCTGATGGTGATGCGGCCGAAGTCCATGGCGACGGTCGTCGTGACCTTCTGGTCCACCCCGTCGGTGTCGTCCACCGACTGGCCCGCCTCGCTCAGCAGTTCCTCGGTGCGCAGCGGCCTGATCTCACTGACCGCGCCCACCAGGGTGGTCTTGCCCACGCCGAATCCGCCGGCGACGAGAATCTTCAACGCCAGGGCGGTCGTCTCACTGCTTGTGGCGTCGGAGTCTTCGGAGACCATCGATCACTTCTCTCGGGAGTGCCGACAATGGTCGACATCAGTACATGTGTGCGGATTCAGCATCATGACAACTGCGGCTCCGCTTCGAGGTGTTTGACAGCAAATTGGCCGTTCTGGCAGTCCCGTGCCCGTTCGGTGTCGGGATGAGCGCGGAACGCGGTGCGGACCGTTCGGCAGAGGATGTGATCCGTCATCTACAGGGCCCTCAGTCCTTCGATGACCTCGCGCAGGATGCGCTCGTCCGGCAGTTGCGCGGGGGGCACCGGGAGGCTGACCTTGACGCAGCCGAGTTCCAGGAGGTCGCCGAGGAGCACGCGCACCACGCCCACGGGCAGGTCGGCGTCCGCGGCCAGTTCGGCGACCGACTGGGTCTCGATCCGGCAGAGTTCGATGAGAGCTCTGTGTTCCGGCCCGAGTCCGGTGTCGTCACGGACGTCCGGTGCCCCCGTGTCGAGTGAGACGAGCGCGATCAGGTCGAAGCGCACCCCGGTGGGGCCGGACTTGGTGCGTCCGCCCGTCATCGCGTAGGGGCGGACGAGCGGCCCGGCCTCGTTGTCGTACCACTGGCTGCCCGGCTGTTCAGGAGAGCCTGTCCGGTCCTCGGCCATGTGCGCCGGCATCGTCGCTCACCTGGCCGCGGGCGGGTGAGCGGCGGTGCGGGGCGCCGAGTAGAGGTGCTCCCCCACCCGCTTGACCAGGAGCGCCATCTCATAGGCGACCAGGCCGATGTCGGCCGTCACAGCGCTCAGGACAGCGAGACAGGATCCTTCTCCGGCGGCCGCCACGAACAGGAAGCCGTCGTCCATCTCCACCATGGTCTGGCGTACGCCACCGGCGCCGAAGTGACGGCCCGCCCCCTTGGCCAGGCTGTGGAAGCCGGAGGCGATCGCGGCGAGATGCTCCGCGTCCTCGCGCCGGAGGTCGCTGGACGCGCCGACCGCGAGGCCGTCGTTGGACAGCACGACGGCATGTCGTACTTCGGCGACGCGCAGTGCCAAGTCGTCCAGCAGCCAGTCGAGTTCGCCGGACCGCTGGGCGGTCCCCATGCCCGGTTCCTGGATCATGCGGGATCTCCTTCGCTGCTGTCGCTGCCCGCTACGGGGTCGGGGGTGACGCCGAGACCGGGTGCACGGCCACCGCCGCGGGTCCACCCCGCGCGATAGGCCGCCATGCGGTCCCGTACCGCCTCGGGGGTGCGCTCGTCGTCCTTCCGAGGCGGGGCTTCCGCGGGCTCGTCGGGTCGTCCTTCGCGCAGTTGCGGGGCGAGGCTGGCTTGTCGTACGCGCCGTGGGAGTTCGTCGGATTCCACGGTGTTGTCCTCGGGTCGGTGCAGGCGCAGGGTGGTGACGCCGGGCGGCGTGCGGCTTTCGCGCGTGCCTCCGGAGGAGGCTTCCGCCTCGATGGGTATCGGAGGCACCAGGGCCGGCCGCTCGTTCAGCGCCTCTACGGACGGTGCCTCTACGGAGTCGTGTTTCCGGGCGGGGCCGGGCACGCGCGCGTACGTGCGTTCCGCGGCCTTCTCCGGGTCCGTCCGGCGGCCACCGGAACGTTCCTCCGCGGCGGCGGCCTGCAGCAGCGGGGTGGGCAGCAGGACGACCGCGGTGGTGCCTCCGTAGGGCGAGGTCCGCAGGTGGACCTTGATGCCGTGGCGGGCCGCGAGCCTGCTGACCACGAAGAGGCCGAGCCGGTCGCTGTCGAAGAGGTCGAGTGCCTCGGACTGCTCGATGCGGCGGTTCGCCTCGGCGAGTGTCTCCTTGCCCATGCCGAGCCCCCGGTCCTCGACCTCCACGGCGTAGCCGTTGCCGACCGGCTCTCCGGTGACGCGCACCCGGGTGTGGGGCGGTGAGAACTGGGCGGCGTTCTCGACGATCTCGGCCAGCAGATGCGTGAGGTCCGCCACCGCGGCTCCGACGACCGAGGTCTCCGGGAGCTGTCGCACCTCCACGCGCGCGTAGTCCTCGACTTCGGAGACCGCGGCACGGACCACGTTCGTCAGGGAGACCGGCATGCGCCAGGCACGGCCGGGAGCGGCTCCGGAGAGGATGATCAGGCTCTCCGCGTGGCGTCGCATGCGGGTGGTGAGGTGGTCGAGCCGGAAGAGGTCGCTCAGCTCGTTCGGGTCGTCCGAGCGGCGCTCCATGGTGTCCAGCAGGCTCAGTTGGCGGTGGACGAGCACCTGGCTGCGGCGGGCGAGGTTGACGAAGACCCCGGAGATGCCGCTGGCGAGTTCGGCGCGCTCGACCGCGGCATGCAGGGCCGCACGGTGCACGGTGGTCAGGGCTTCGGCGACCTGTCCCGCCTCGTCCTCCGCGGGTGGTCCCGGCGGGGCCTCGGCACGGACGTCGATCTCCTCCCCCGCGCGCAGTTTCCGCATGGCGTGCGGGAGTTTGCGCCGGGCGATCTCCAGCGCGGTGTTGCGCAGGCTCACCAGCTCGATGACGAGGCCGCGTCCGATGCGTACGGAGATGACGAGCGACGCGGCCACGGCGACGAGTCCCAGCAGAACAGCGGCACCGGCCGGGGCGAGCAGACCGCGGCGGAGCGGGTCTGCCCGGTCCGCGACACCACTGCCGGCGTCCGCCTCGATCGTTCGCATGTCGCCCTGCACGCGCGCGCGTGCCGCATTCCAGGTCTCCTCGGGCGCGGCGCCGAGCGCCCTGCCGCCCGGACCGGCCGCGAGCACGGCGTTCTCGACGGCGTGTACGTCGGCGTACGCGCTGCCCTCCACGAGCCCCTGCCAGGCGACTTGTTCGGAGCCGCGCAGATCGGCGACGGCCGACTCGGTGAGCAGCCTGCGGGTGTCGACCGCGCCGGTGAACATCCGGAGCCGCTGCCCGTCGAGGGTTCCGGCCAGCCGGGCACCCGCGGGTACCGCGTCCTCCTGCGCGAGGGCCTCTCCCGCCCGGGAGAACTCGAGCAGCACGCGCGCGTCGGAACCGATCTCCGCGTCCTGGATGCCGGTGAGCGCTCCGCCCACCGAGAAGGCCATCGAGATGGTCTTGGTGTACCGCTCGTGCGTCTCGTGCCAGCCGGCCCTCCGGTCGAGTACGGCGGTCCGCAGGGAGCGGAGCTGTTCGGCTCCGGAGACGAAGGTTTCGAGGCGTTCGGCCACCCCGGAGGGCAGTTCCTCGCTGTCGGCGACGGTGCTGTCGTCCCCGAGCCGGAGTTTCACCACGGCCCGGTCGGTGCGTGCCGTCAGCTTCTTGAGGTCGCTCGCCCGGTCGGCGGCGGGCTTGGTCGCGTAGCCGACGGCCGCCGCCCGTTCTTCCTGGAGCGCGGCGACGGCCGCGGCGACCGGGGCACGCACCTGGGAGTCCACGCGCTGCAACTGCCGCAGCCTGGAGACGTCCTGGGCGGTCGTCACGGTGGCGTACGCCCAGAGGGCGAGCAGGGAGACGACCGGCACCATCAGCAGGCAGACGATCTTCGCCCGCACGGTCCGGGGACGCAGGCTCCAACCCCCTGCGCGCGTGGGCGCGTCACTGAGCGCCGTGTCGGCGGATTCCTCGGGGCCTGAGCCCTCGTCGGCCGGCGGTCCGGCGTGCGCGCGGCGGCCCCGCGCCGGAGTCGGCACTGTCTGGGAGCCGTCTGTCGGGGTCCTACGGGGTGTACGCATGGCCTCCTCGCTCGGAGTGGTTCGGTGGACGCGCCCGCCGGGTCGCCGGTCCAATCGCTCCGCTAGCGGAGGGGGCTCTCGACGGGCCGCTGGGCCGAGGCGGAGGCCTCGCGCTCCCCCGCCGTCGGGGAGAGCGCGACGAACGCCGATGTCAGGAAGAGATAGGACCCGAGGCCGACGGCGAGGGGGAAGATGAACTGCATCGCCGTGGCCCCGGGCAGGACGTCGCCGGAGGGCGAGACCCGAACGCCGACCGCGATCATCCCGGTGTAGTGCATGCTGCTCACCGCCCCGCCCATGACGAGCGAGGCGACGGCGACGGCGATCGGCGACTTGATGTTCAGGGCCGCCCACAGGGCCGCGGTCGCCGCGACCACGGCGATCAGGACCGAGATCCCGACGAGCACCGGGTCGTAGGTGACGTCGCCGTGCAGCCGCAGTGCGGCCATGCCCAGGTAGTGCATGCTCGCCACGCCGAGCCCGGTGGTGAGCCCGCCGAGCACCAGCGCTCGGCCGCGGTCGCGGCCGTATCCGACGGCGAACACGCCCGCGCCGACGACGACCATGGCGACGAGCAGGCTGAGCATGGTCAGTGGCACGTCGTAGCGGATGTCGGTGCCGCTGACGCTGAAGCCGAGCATCGCGACGAAGTGCATCGTCCAGATGCCCGTGCCGATGGCGGAGGCCGCGGTGAGCAGCCAGTTGCGGCGCGAGCGCCCCGAGGCACCGAGCGCACGGACCGTGCAGCGCAGTCCGAGGGCGGCGCCTATGCAGGCCATCACGTACGACAGCACGGGGGTCAGCCAGCCGAAGGTGGCGTGGTCCAGATGTCCCATGGCTCCGGGACGCTAGTCCCGCCAGGAGCGCACAAAGGGGGCGCGTTTCGAAAGGTGGTGGAATCTGGCGCAGCAGTACACCTGAACGATCGCGTCACGCTCGAACATGCGCGCAGCGCCGTGCTCCGTGTCGACGTTCGATCGCGTCGCTCACCCGTCGGTGCGAGATCATGCGGTGCATGAGCGACGACCACACGCATGTCCAGGAGTTCTTCGGGGCCCGCGCGGCCGACTGGGACACCCGGTTCCCCGACGACGGTCCGGTGTACGCGGCGGCCGTCACCGAACTCGGGCTGCGGGAGGGTGACCGGGTGCTCGACGCGGGCTGCGGTACGGGTCGTGCCCTGCCACCCCTCAGGCACGCCGTGGGGCCCTCCGGAGTGGTCCTCGGCGCGGACCTCACCCCGGCCATGCTGGAGGCCGCGGTGCGGACGGGCCGTGACCGGGACGGACAGTTGCTGCTCGCCGATGTGGCGGGGCTGCCGCTGCGCTCGGGGTCCCTCGACGCCGTGTTCGCGGCCGGCCTCGTCGCCCACCTTCCGGACCTCTCGGAGAACCTGCTGGAGTTGGCGCGGGTCGTAAGGCCCGACGGAACACTGGCTCTCTTCCACCCGATCGGCCGGGCGGCCCTCGCGGCACGTCAGGGCCGGCAGATCACACCGGACGACCTGCGGGCGGAGCCCAATCTCCGCCCGCTCCTGTCCGGCGCCGGCTGGCGTCTGACCTCCTACGTGGACGAGGACTCCCGGTTCCTCGCACTGGCCGTACGCCTCCCCTGAGGGCGCGTATCGGGACGTTCCTGCGACCTGGAGCGTCCGCCGGTCTCAGGCCGCTCCGGCGACCTCGGCGGCGAAGGCGGCCGGGTCGTCGAACATGATGTTGTGCCCCGCTCCGGGCACCGTCACCACCCGCACCCCGGCCTCCTCCAGGGCTTCCCTGCCCTTGAGTTCACCGCTGAGGGCGCCCTGCAGGTAGACCCGGTCGATCGCCAGACCTTCGAGCATGCGGCGCATCGTGGGGTTCGATCCGCGGAAGAGTCCGGTCGCGGTGCGGTGGAGGGCACGCGGGTCGGCGAGCCGCATGGTCGCCGCCCACTGCGGGCCGACCTTCTCCAGCACACGCGCGTGGCCGCCGTTGACGTAGTCGTCCTCTTCGTAGGAGGCGATTCCGCTGCTGCCCGCGGTGACGGGAGGGCGCGGGTCGAGGTTGGCCTCGGTGAGGACCAGCCGTGAGACGAGGTCGGGCCGCCGGTGCACGAGCACGATGGCGACGGAGCCGCCCATGCTGTGCGCGATCAGTTCCGCGTCGGTGGCGCCCGCCTCGTCAAGCGCCGCCGCCAGGGCGCCCGCGTGGTCGTCCAGGGTGTAGCCGAAGTGTTCCGGCCTGTCGCTGACGCCGTGTCCGGGCAGGTCGACGAACAGGGAGCGCCGACCTGCCAGTTCGGGCCGCGCCGCGATGTGCGCGTGGTAGACGGTCGATGCGGCCCCCAGGCCGTGCACATACACCCGCGCCGGATCGGCACCCGCCGTCTCCGTCCAGCGGACGCAGTTCCCCTTGCCGTCGAACTCGGCCTGCTTCATCGCCACTCCCCTGTTCCGTCGCATGCTTCGCCAGAGAATACATCGGATCCGATGTATTGCGACTTCGATGTACAGCGAGAGTGAGGCAGAATACGGGCATGCTGGAGCTCGCCATCCTCGGTTTCCTGTACGACACCCCGCTGCACGGCTATGAGCTGCGCAAGCGCATCACCGCGCTCGCGGGCCATGTGCGGCCCGTGGCCGAGAGCACCCTGTATCCGGCGATCAAGAGGCTGGAGACGGCCGGTCTGCTGGCTCGCGCGACGGAGCCGGGCACGGTTGCCGCCCCGCGTCACGTCCTGACACTCACCGAGGACGGCAGGGGCGAACTGCGCCGCAGGCTGACGGAACCCGTACAGCGCGACATCACCGACGAGAACCGCTGGTTCACGGTGCTCGCCTTCCTCCGGCACCTCCACGACGCCCCGGCCCAGGCCGCCGTTCTACGGCGACGGCTTGCCTTCCTAGAGGAACCGGCGAGCTTCTTCTACGGAGGTGACCGACCGCTGCGGGCCGAGGAGTTGGACGATCCGTTCCGGCGCGGGATCCTCACCATCGCGCGCGCCACGAGCCGGGCCGAACTGGCATGGCTGCGGTCCATGATCGACTCACTTGCCCCGGGTGGACGATGACCGCCCCACAGCCCTGCCCCTCTTCTGAAGTCGAAGCTTCGACTCTACTTTGAGTAGCAGTACATGAGCGATCGGCTACGGCAACCGCACAGGGGGAAGGTGGCCCGCATGTCCGGCATATTGGCCAGACTCTGGAAGTTCGCTTCACGCCCGCTTCCGATCGCGTCCCCGGAGCATCCGCCTCCGGCGAAGCGCCGTCCGGAGAAGCGCACCCACAACCTGTTCGAGGCCGCCGCGGCGTATGTGTCGGCGTGCGCCGAGGACGACCAGGACGGAATCGACGAGGCCGCGACCTGGGTGTCGCCGGAGGCGCTGTCGTTCGGGGTCAACGAGCTGGCCTGCCGGGCCGTCATCGCGATCGCGCGGGAGCGCGACGAGTCGCCCGCGACGGTGGCCCGGACGCTCCTCGGCCTGCCTGCCGCCTGACGCCGGCGGGTACCGGGTCGATCCCGAAGCGGACCCCGGCGGGGACAGACGCGGGACGGGCGGGGCGGCGACCAGCGGTCGTTTCGCCCCCGTCCAGGAGGACAACCGCAGCTCCGTACGCATTCGGGACCCGTGACAAGCGCCGCAGGGGCGCATTAGGGTGCGCCGACGGACGTAGCGATGGGGAGGCAGGGATGGCCGGGACGGACGATGAGGCCGTCGCCGCCGGGGACGACGACGCGCTGTATGTGCTGACGGCGGTGCTCTTGACGCCTGCACAGTTCCCCAGCGTGCTGGGCGACGACTACCCGGAGGCGTGTGCGGCTCTGGCGCTTGCGCCACTCTCCGACGGGTACGGCCTGGTGCTCGGCCAGGACGGTGACGGGTCGCGGTGGACGGTTGTCATCGACGACGTGTCGCTGGTGGCTGTCGCCATCGCGTCCTGGGACTGCGGCATGGAGTACGACCTGTCGCCGGACGAGCGCTCGATGGTCGCGGCGCTGCCCGGGTGGCCGCTCGCCGTGGCCGTGGCGGCGCCCGGTGTGCCCGCCCCGCACGATCCGCCGCCCGACATCGCGGAACAGGCACCCCTGTCCCCGCCGGACACGTCCGCGTGGGGCCCGGCTCAGCGGCGTCTGGGCGCCGACGAGATCGCCCTGCAGTGGGCGGCGTGGCGGGAGCAGATCGACGACGAGGAGTTCGCCGGCCAGAACGGCGAGGCACCGCCGGAGCAGGACACGCAGGACGACGGGTCCGGCAAGGGCGGAGAGGCCGGTGACAGCGGGAGCGCGCCTCTCACCGGCGTCCAGCGTGTCCTCGCCGAGGCTCGCTCGTACGTGGACTCGGCACCTCCCCTCGGCCGAGTGCGTTCGTCCTTCGCCTCGGGTGACGCACGAATGCTTCGGGCCGACGGGCCGGGCTGGTCGATGGTGGCCAGGACCGACGACATCGCCTTCGTGCTCCTCGACGAGAAGCCCGGAGAGGTCCTGCCGGTCGGCCGCGGGCCCGAACTGCCCGGGCTGCTGGAGGCGCTGGACAAGATCGCCGTACGTCCCAGCTGCGCCCGGTGGAACAGCTTCCGGGGCAGCTGGGGCCACGTCCGAGTGCCACCCGGCCGACGGCAGACGCGATCACGGCGTGGGGTGGAGCAGATGCGCGCGGCCGCCCCCGGCCCATACCTTCGGCAGGCCCGCGAGCGGCAGCATGGTCAACTCCTGCGCGCTGGAAGGGAATCGACCGGATCGGCCCCGCCTCAGCGGCCCAGCTCCTTGCGGGACGCACGGCGCAACCTGCGCCGCTGCGAGGGGTCCAGCGTCAGATACGCTGCCGTCGGAACTCCCAGGACGATCAGGAGGGCAGCCCACCAGGGCAGCCAGATGAGCAGGAGAAGCCCGACCGCCACACCCCCTACGGCGATCTTCGCGTTCTTCGACATGTGCGTAGCCTCCTTCGCGGCCACTGCCGCTCTCTGTCTTGAGAACGGGTCCGTGTTCCCAGCAGTTCCAGGCCGCGACCCTGATACAACCCTGAGTCGCGTCCCCTACTCGACCCTGAGCGGCTCCCCGACCTCGTACATGTGCCGCAGGGCCTGCCGGTAGGAGTCCACGAGTCCCGTCTCCGCGTAAGGGATACCCAACTCTCGGCAGTGTGCGCGCACCAGGGGCCGGACGAGCTTCAGATGAGGACGGGGCATGCTCGGAAACAGGTGGTGCTCGATCTGGTAGTTGAGGCCGCCCAGGAACCAGTCGGTCGCGGCACCCCCTCGGATGTTGCGCGACGTGAGCACCTGGCGACGCAGATGCCCCCATCCCTCGCCATCGGGGTCGGGCATCTCCATGCCCTTGTGGTTCGGTGCGAAGGCCAGGCCCAGGTGCAGCCCGAAGAGCGCCTGGTGAAGCGCGGCGAAGGCGAGGGCCGTACCGAGGGGCATCGAGCCGAGCAGCAGCGTCACGTACCCGGCGACATGGGCCACCAGCAGGAAGCCCTCGACCGCGCGTTCCCGCGGAGGCTGTCGACGCAGGTCCTGGAAGCCGTGGATCTTCAGGGCGATGGCTTCGAGGAGGGTGAGCGGGAAGAAGAGCCAGGCCTGGTTGCGGGTGAGCCAGCGCCGGAAACCACTGCGGTCCACGGCCTGTCCGCTGGTGAAGACCAGGACGTCGGCCACGACGTCGGGATCCTTGTGGATGTGGTTGGGGTTGGCGTGGTGGCGGTTGTGCTTGTCGTTCCAGCAGCCGTAGCTCATCCCGAGCAGCAGATTGCCGTGGACGAGCCCGATGAGACGGTTCACCGAGCGCTTGCCCGCGATCTGGGAGTGTCCCGCGTCGTGGCCTATGAAGGCCGTACGGGCGGACATCACGGCGAGCAGCGGTGCCAGGAGCAGCACCCACCAGGAGTGGCCGATCAGGACGATGCCCGCGACGATTCCGGCCAGGACCAGCGCGTTGCCGGCGATGGCCAGCGCGTACCAGCCCTGCCTGCGGTCGAGGAGACCCTGGCCCTTGACGGTGCGCAGGAGCGGTGTGAACTCGCTTCCGGCGGAGACCCTGGGAGGGTGTTCCACGACGGCTGAGACGTTTTCGGGCATGGCGGGACTCCGGTCTCTGGAGGCTGGAGGAGCAGGCTGGAAGGTGCGGGCCGCGGCGGACCGGCCGCGGGGAACGCCGACCTCAAGAAACGTACGGATCGGCGACCATGGGCGACCCTGGCGCCACCCCCCGTGTCCGGGCGGGGGACAGCCTCGGCCGCCGGGTGGACCTGGCAACACCCCCGGGAGAGAGTGGCCCGCGTCACACCAATCGAAGACCACCGAGAGTGACTCGTGCTGTATCCTCGGCGACCCTGACCCCAGGTAGTCAAATTTGAGGAACGCGTCATCGCTGTGCAGAGGATTCCTGCGGCAACCCCCTCCGAGATCTCCGAACTGGCCCACTGCTGTGCCGTGTTCATGCCTGCCGATCCGGCCCGTACCGGCACCGTCGCCTTCTGGATGCCCGACGGTGAAGGCCCTCCCGCGGTCGGCTCCGGTGCTGTCGAGGAACTGACGGTCGCCCTGCCCGGCGAGGACGGTGTCGAGCTGGTGACCGTGCCGGCCGTCGTGCTCCCGGTGCGGGACGCGATGCCGGTGCTCACCCGCGCGCGTGCCGTGACAAACGCCCACAGAGCGACCGCCTTCTGGGGTGCCGCGGCCGTGCTCGCGCTCCAACTGGCCGCGCGGGGGCTGCTGCTGCCCGGTCTGAGCGCCGGTGACCTTCACCAAGGCGATGGAGATGATCGCCGCCTCGCGCGTCGTCAAGG
>NZ_JAPWHT010000579.1:0-5547 GCF_027270795.1 Streptomyces sp. ActVer | reverse complement strand
TGTGGGAGAGTAGGACACCGCCGAACAAATTTTATGGGAAAGCCCCCGCACTTCGGTGCGGGGGCTTTCTTGCGTTTCAGGGCTGTTTATGGCGGCTCTTTCCCTGCCACCTGTCCTCTGCCTCCTGCATTTCTGCAGTGATTAAAGGCGGCCCGCTGCCTTGAGTGCCAGATACGCGTCCGCCAAGGCCGGCGGCAGGTCGTTCGGGGTGGCGTCGACGACAGTCACTCCGTGGCGGGTGAGTGTTTCCGCGGTGCGGTGACGTTCTGCCTGGGCCTGTGCTGCCGCGGCGGCCTCGTACACGGCTTCGGTGTTTCCCCTTGCGGCTGCCATTCGCTCTATGTGGGGGTCGGACACCGAAGCGACGAGGACTGTGTGGCGCTGGGTGAGGCGGGAGAGTACGGGAAGCAGGCCTTCCTCGATGGGGGCCGCGTCGAGGGTCGTGAGCAGCACGATCAGGGAGCGGCGGGGGGCCGTGCGGAGAGCGGTGGAGGTCAGGCCGCGGGCGTCCGTTTCGAGGAGTTCCGGTTCGAGGCGGGCCATGGCGTTGACCAGGGAGGGAAGGACATCACCTGCGGACCGGCCTTGTACGAGGGCTCGTACGCGGCGGTCGTAGGCGAGGAGGTCCACGCGGTCGCCGGCGCGGGAGGCCAGGGCTGCGAGGAGGAGAGCCGCGTCCATGGAGGCGTCGAGGCGGGGGATGTCTCCGACGCGGCCCGCTGACGTGCGGCCCGTGTCGAGGATCAGGAGGATGTGTCGGTCGCGTTCGGGGCGCCAGGTGCGTACGGCGACCGTGGTCTGGCGGGCGGTGGCGCGCCAGTCGATCGAACGGGTGTCGTCGCCGGGGACGTACTCGCGGAGGCTGTCGAATTCCGTGCCTTCGCCGCGGGTCAGGACGCTGGTGCGGCCGTCGAGTTCGCGCAGCCGGGCGAGCTTCGAGGGGAGGTGCTTGCGGCTGGTGAAGGGGGGCAGGACGCGTACCGTCCAGGGGACTTTGTGGCTGCCCTGGCGGGCGAGGAGGCCGAGTGGGCCGTACGAGCGGATGGTGACGCGGTCCGCGTGGCGGTCGCCGCGGCGGGTGGGGCGCAGACGGGTTGTGACGCGTCGGCGTTCGCCTGCGGGGACGGTGAGTTCGTGGCGGGACGCGGCGATCTCCGTGCCGGGCTGCCAGCTGCTAGGGGGCCAGGCGTCGCGGATGCGGGCGCGCAGAGGGCGGTTGGACGTGTTGGTGACCGTGAGGGTGACGTCGGCTGTTTCGCCGAGGCGTGCCGAGGTGTCGCCGGAGCGGGTCAGGCCGAGGCTGTGTACGGGGGCCGCCAGGGCGAAGTCGCAGGCGCAGGCGAGGGCCAGCGGGACGTTCACGGCGAGGATGCCCGTCCAGCTGGGCTCCCAGATGCCGACGGGGAGGGTGCCGAGGGCCGCCAGGAGGGCGGCGCGTCCGGTGAGGGCCATCAGCGGGGTACGGGGACGTGGGCGAGGATCGCGTTGATGACCGAGTCGGCCGTCACGCCCTCCATCTCTGCTTCCGGGCGGAGTTGGATGCGGTGGCGGAGGGTCGGGAGCGCGAGGGCCTTCACGTCGTCGGGGATGACGTAGTCGCGGCCGGTCAGCCAGGCCCAGGCGCGGGCCGTGGCCTGGAGCGCCGTCGCGCCGCGCGGGGAGACGCCGAGGGTGAGGGACGGGGATTCGCGGGTGGCGCGGCAGATGTCCACTACGTAGCCGGTGATTTCGGGGGAGACCGTGGTCTTGGCGACCGCCGCGCGCGCGGCTTCGAGGTCTGCGGGGCCGGCGACGGGGCGTACGCCTGCGGCGCGCAGGTCGCGCGGGTTGAAGCCCTCCGCGTGGCGGCTGAGGACGTTGATCTCGTCCTGGCGGGACGGGAGAGGGATCGTCAGCTTCAGGAGGAAACGGTCCAGCTGGGCTTCGGGGAGGGGGTACGTGCCTTCGTACTCGACCGGGTTCTGGGTCGCGGCGACCAGGAACGGCTCGGGGAGCGGGCGGGGGGTGCCGTCGACCGTGACCTGGCGTTCCTCCATCGCTTCGAGGAGCGAGGACTGGGTCTTGGGCGGCGTGCGGTTGATCTCGTCGGCGAGGAGGAGGTTCGTGAAGACCGGGCCCGGCTGGAAGGAGAACTCGGCGGTGCGGGAGTCGTAGACGAGGGAGCCCGTGATGTCGCTCGGCATCAGGTCGGGGGTGAACTGGACGCGCTTGGTGTCGAGTTCGAGTGCCGATGCCAGGGCCCGGACGAGCAGCGTCTTGGCTACTCCGGGGACCCCTTCGAGCAGGACGTGTCCGCGGCAGAGGAGGGCGACGACGAGGCCGGTCACGGCGGGGTCCTGGCCGACCACGGCTTTGGCGATCTCGGCGCGCAGGGCTTCCAGGGAGGAGCGGGCGGTGCCCGGATCCCCGGTGTACCCGGCGTTGTCAGTGGTCGGGGCCATCATGGACGGCGTACCTCTCTTTCGAGGGCGTCGAGTTGGTCGGCGAGAGCGATGAGGGCCGCGTCGTCGCGGGGTGGCGGCCCGAAGAGGAGTGAGTGCAGGGCCTGTCCTTCCCGGCGGAGCTGGGCGGACAGGGCGGGGAGCAGGGCCTCGGGCGCGTGCGCCTGGGCGGGGGAAACGCCGACGAGGGGGGCGAGGCGGGTGCGGGTGGTGGAGCGAAGAGCCGCGGCGGCGCGGTCGCGGGCATTGGACTTGCGGTAGAGGCGGGCGCGGCCTTCGACGGTTTCGGAGGCGCGGATCGCGACGGGGAGCTTCTCGGGCACGAGCGGGCCGAGGCGGCGGGCGCGCCAGAGGGCGCCCAGGATCGCGGCGAAGAAGAGCTGCAGCGTGCCCCAGAGCCAACCCGAGGGCATCAGGTCGAAGAAGCTGCGGTCACCGGCGTCGGTGGCCGATTCGTCGGAGAGCGAGGGGAGGTACCAGACCAGGTGGAGGCGGGAACCGAGCAGTTGGAGGGCGAGCGAGGCGTTGCCCTGCTTGTCGAGGCGTTCGTTCTGGAGGATGTCGGGAGCACCGAGTACGACGGTGTCGCCGTTCCCCTCGGCCGCCGGGATGCGCAGCAGGGTGGGCACGCCGTCGCCGGGGTAGCAGGAGTCGGCGCCGGGCGCGCTCGTGGTGTAGCGGATGCCGCCCGTTTCGGCCTTGCCCGCTCGTCGGGCGGCGGGCAGGGAGCAGTTGGGCGACAGCGTGGTGTCGAAGCTGGGCGCGGGATCGGCGTCGACTCCCGGGGCGAGTGTCCCGACGGACGGGGCGGTGGGGGCGACGAGGACGGTACGGCCGCCGGAGTTCGCGAACGCAGAGTGGAGGCGCTCCTGCTGACGGTCGGTCAGCAGGTCGGGGCGGGCGACCAGCAGGGTCGTGTCGGAGCCTGTGGCGGCCGCGGCCTCTTCCAGGGTGGTGACCACGCGGGTGGACACACCTTGGTCGGCGAGGAGTTCGGCGACGGCGCGGCTGCCGGAGGGGTCTGCGGAGCGCGGGTCGAGGCTGCCGCTCTCGGCGTCCGAGCGGACCGCGGCGATGGCGACGGCCGCGCCCAGGAGGACCACGAGCGCGAGCAGCACACCGCGCGAGCGGGTCCACAGCCGACGGGCGGTGGGAGAGGCCGAGGTGGACGGCGGGGTGGCCTCGGGCGCCTCGGATGCGGGGGCCTCGGTGGTCACTCGGCGGCCCCCTGGTGGGCACTGTGGGCCGTGTTGTGGGTGCTGCTCACGAGGACCGGCCTGGTGCGTTCCAGTTCGCGGTCGAGCTTCGAGAGGCGTTGGTACGTCTCCGAGCCGGCCGTTCGTCCGCCGTACGTCACGTCGTCGAAGTCCCGGGCGGCGGCGCGCAGTCGGTCCGTGTGGGCGGGGAGTGTGCGGCCCGCTTCGGCGGCGGCCTCGTCGGCGGTGCGGCCGGGGCGGGGGTCGAGCAGGGCGCGTTCCTCCAGGGAGCGCACGACGGCGCGCATGCGCTCCTGGACGGCCTGGTTCCAGTGGGCCTGGGCCGCGTGTGCCTCGGCGGCCGCGCGGTGCTCGGCGGCGCTGCGCGGCCGGTCGTCGAAGAGTGGGGCCGCAGATGTCGGGCCGCGACGTGGGGTGCCGAGGCGCCACCAGAGGGCGCCGATGAGGGCCAGGGCCGCCAGGACGACGACGAGGAGGCCGAGTGCGCCGCCCGGTGTCGCGGCGGAGGCGGCGTTGAACAGCTTGTCGACCCACTCCCAGAAGGCGTCCAGGGCGCGTTCGAGCAGGCTGGGGTCGTTCTCGTGGTACATCCGCTTGGACAGCTCGCGCCGGGCCGCTTCCTGCGCGGCGTCGCGCGGGATCGTGACCGGCGGTTCGCCTTCGCCACGCGACAGCGCGAGTACGGCCGTCCCGTTGGCGCGTGGCAGCGCCAGTACCGCTGTGAGAACTCCCCCCGCCAGGCTCACTCCGTCAGCTCCCGGGGGTGGAGCCGGGGGCGCCGGAGCCGTAGTCCTGGACACCGGCCGCGCGGGCCAGGTCGAGGTCGAGGGCCTCGCGGCGGATGCGCTGGTCGATGTAGAGGAGCACGGATACGCCGGCGGTGATCGGGAACGTGAGCATGGAGCCGATCACCGAGCCGATCCCGCTGATGACGAGGAACGTCCAGCCGAGGTCGCCGGTGCCGGTGTTGAGGAAGCCGGTGACCCCCTCGCCGCTGAGCGCGGAGGCGAGGAAGGCGAACGGGATCACAATGATCGACGCCACGATGTTCGCGATGATCGTGGCGAGCAGCTGGATGCCGAAGACCCGCCACCAGGAGCCGCGGACGAGCTTCGCGGAGCGGCTCATCGACTTCAGGACGCTCTGCTTCTCCAGCATCAGGGCGGGCGAGGCCAGCGAGAAGCGGATCATCAGCCAGAGCGCGACGACGGCCGCGGCCAGGCCACCGAAGACGGCGAGCGCGATGGCGCCGTCACCTCCGCCGGCGAGGCCGACGAGGATGCCGGGCAGTGTGCCCAGGGCGCCGACCGTGATGGCGATGAGGGGCAGCAGGAAGGTCAGGCCGAAGAGCTTGGGCAGTTGCGGCCGGGCGTCGCTCCAGGCCTCCGCGGTGGTCACCGACTTGCCGAGCACGGCGCGGCTGGTCACGGTCGTGAGCAGGGCGGTCGCCACGATCGTGCCGAGCAGGGTGATCAGCAGGACGGCGCCGGAGTTCAGGAGGCTGTCGCCCAGGGCGCGCGACAGTTCGCCGGCGGTGGCGCTGGGGTCGTTGAGTGTCTCCGTGCTGGCGCTGTCGTCCAGGACGAAGCCCTGGAGCAGGATCACGGCGATCTGCGTGAAGACCGCCACGGTCAGCGAGATACCGAGCACGGTGCGCCAGTGCGTACGCATCGTCGACACCGCGCCGTCGAGGATCTCGCCGACGCCGAGCGGGCGGAGCGGGATGACGCCGGGCTTGGCCGCGGGCGGGGGACCGCCCCAGCCGCCTCCCCAGCCCGGGTGTCCGCCGGGGCCGTAACCGCCGGGGCCGCCGTAGCCACCAGGGCCGCCGGGACCTCCGTAGCTGCCGTACCCGCCGGGGCCGGCGGGCGGTTGACCGCCCCAGCCCG
>NZ_JAPWHT010000578.1:0-5628 GCF_027270795.1 Streptomyces sp. ActVer | reverse complement strand
TGCGACGCTCTCCGGCGGCGAACGCTTCCGGGCGGCGCTGGCCGCGCTGATGCTCGCCGAGCCCGCGCCGCAGGTCCTGATGCTGGACGAGCCGACCAACAACCTCGACATGGCGAGCGTGCGGCAGCTCACCACGGCCCTGGAGTCGTACGAGGGAGCGCTGATCGTGGCCAGTCACGACGTGCCGTTCCTGGAGTCGATCGGGATCACCCGCTGGCTGCTGCTGGAAGGAGAACTCAAGGAAATCACGCCAGAAGCTGTCGGGTATCCCGGCTAGCTTCGGCGGCATGAGCCAGTTCACCACCGGTACACATCAGCCCGTCACCGGCCCTGACCAGCCCGCTTCCGGTACGCACTCGTTCATCGGGGTGGTCGGGGCCCGTGAGAACAACCTCCAGGACGTGACCCTTCGCATCCCGAAGGGCCGGCTCACGGTCTTCACCGGCGTGTCGGGGTCGGGGAAGTCGTCGGTCGTCTTCGACACGATCGCGGTCGAGTCGCAGCGCCAGCTGAACGAGACCTTCACCTGGTTCGTCCGCAACCGGCTGCCGAAGTACGAGCGGCCGCACGCGGAGGCCATCGAGGACCTCTCGCCCGCGATCGTCGTCGACCAGAAGCCGGTCGGCGGCCACTCCCGGTCGACGGTGGGCACGATGACGGACGTGTACTCGGTGATCCGGGTGCTGTTCTCGCGGCACGGCAGTCCGAGCGCGGGCCCGGCCACCGCGTACTCGTTCAACGATCCGTCGGGCATGTGCCCCGAGTGCGACGGCCTCGGGCGCACGGTCCGGCCCGACTGGGACCGCATCCTGGACCCGGACCTGTCCCTGGCCGACGGCGCGATCCTCTTCCCGCCGTTCGCCGCGGGGACCTGGCAGGGGCAGGGGTACACCAACACCACCGAACTGGACCCGCACAGGCCCGTACGTGAATTCACCACGGCCGAGCGGGAGTTCCTGCTGCGCGGGCGGCCCGGCAGCAAGGTCACCATCAGCGGTTCGGGCGGCACCTGGAACACCGACTACGAAGGGCTCGCCGACCGTTTCGAGCGGCTGTATCTCAAGCGGGACCTGTCCGCGCTGAGCCAGAAGACGCGTGACCAGGTGCAGGGCTATATGACGGAGGGGCCCTGCCCGGGGTGCCGGGGCGCGCGGCTGAACGAGGCGGCACTCGCCACCCGGATCGGCACGGGGCCGGCCGGGCGGCCCGGCCTGTCCATCGCCGACTGCACCCGGATGCAGATCAGCGACCTGATCCCCGTACTGAAGGACATCGACGACCCGGTCGCCACACCGGTCGCGGCCGCCGCCGTGGCCTCGCTGGAGCGGATCGAGGCGATCGGGCTCGGCTATCTCAGCCTGGACCGGGAGACCTCGACGCTGTCCGGCGGGGAGGGACAGCGGCTGAAGATGGTCCGGCACCTCGGGTCGAGCCTGACCGGGATGACGTACATCTTCGACGAGCCGAGCGTCGGGCTGCACCCGCGTGACGTGGGGCGGCTCGGGGACCTGCTGCTGCGCCTGCGGGACAAGGGGAACACCGTGCTGGTCGTCGAGCACGACCCGGACGTCATCGCCCTCGCCGACCACATCGTCGACATGGGGCCGCGCGCGGGGGCGGACGGCGGCCGGGTCGTTTTCGAGGGGACGCCCGGCGAGCTGGCCTCGGCCGACACCCCGACGGGCCGTTGTCTGCGCCGCCGCACCGAGGTGAAGCGGCGGACACGGACGGCCACCGGCGGGCTCTGGGTGAAGGGCGCCGGCCTGCACAACCTGCGGGACGTGACGGTCGAGTTCCCCACGGGGGTACTGACCGCGGTGACCGGTGTCGCCGGTTCGGGAAAGAGCACGCTCGTCTCGAAGGAGTTCACGGCCGCGCACCCGGACGCCGTGGTCGTCGACCAGTCGTCCATCGGCATCTCGGCTCGGTCCACTCCGGCGACGTACCTCGGCGTCATGGACACCGTACGGAAGATCTTCGCGCGGGAGACGGGCGTGGAGCCGGGCCTGTTCAGCTTCAACTCCGAGGGCGCGTGCGGGACTTGTCAGGGGCGCGGGGTCAGCTACACCGACCTCGCGTTCATGGACCCGGTGACCACGATCTGCCCCGACTGCGAGGGGCGGCGCTTCAAGGACGAGGTGCTGCGGCTGACCGTGGGCGGCAACTCCATCGTCGACGTTCTGGAGATGACGGCCGATCAGGCCCTGGGCTTCTTCGAGGACTCGGGCGTACGCCGCCGCCTGCGGGCTCTACGGGACGTGGGGCTCACATATCTGACGCTAGGTCAGCCGCTGTCCACGCTCTCCGGCGGGGAACGGCAGCGCATCAAGCTCGCGACCCGGCTCCACCGGACGGGGGCGGTGTACGTCCTCGACGAGCCGACGACCGGCCTGCACATGTCGGACGTCGACGGCCTGCTCGCCCTCCTCGACCGGCTGGTCGACGCGGGCAACACCGTCCTGGTCGTCGAGCACAACCTCGACGTCGTCGCCCACGCCGACTGGGTCATCGACCTGGGGCCCGACGGCGGCAAGGAGGGTGGCCGGGTCGTCTTCGAGGGGACGCCGGGGCAGCTTCTGGACGCGGAGGGCTCGTTCACGGCGGAGCACCTGCGGCGGTTCGTGGGGCAGGGGTCCGCTCGGGGTGACTGAGGGGATTACTGGGTTGTCGAAGGGTGCGGGCCGGTGGGGGCTGGTCGCGCCCACGCGGCGGAGCCGCAGAATGTCACGGCCCCGCGCCCCTGATGGGGCGCGCGTCCGCGATCCCCGCCCATATCGGACAGGGCACCTCCCACCCCCACACAACCCCCTCTCCAGGCCCGCACTCAGGGGGCTGTTGTGACTCCGGCATGGGCTGCATGATGTGCGGGGACACACCCGGCCGAGACGGAGACACGCACGTGCCCAGCCAGAAAGCCCTCATCCGCCGCCCGAGCCCCCGCCTGGCCGAGGGTCTGGTCACGCACATCGAACGCACGAAGATCGACGTCGACCTGGCGGTCGAACAGTGGGAGGCGTACGCGGAGGCGCTGCGTACGCACGGCTGGGAGACCGTCGATGTGGAGCCGGCCGACGACTGCCCGGACTCCGTGTTCGTGGAGGACGCGGTGGTCGTCTACCGCAACGTGGCGCTGATCGGTCGCTCCGGCGCGGAGTCACGCCGTGGCGAGACCGCCGGGGTCGAGGAGACCGTGGCGCGGCTCGGCTGCTCGGTGAACTGGGTGTGGGAGCCGGGCACGCTCGACGGCGGCGACGTCCTGAAGGTCGGCGACACGATCTACGTCGGCCGGGGCGGACGGACCAACGGGGCCGGCATCCAGCAGCTGCGGGCCGCCTTCGAACCGCTCGGCGCCCGAGTCGTCGCCGTACCGGTGAGCAAGGTGCTGCACCTGAAATCGGCCGTCACCGCGCTCCCGGACGGCACGGTCGTCGGGCACGAGCCGCTGGTGGACACCCCGTCGATCTTCCCGCGCTTCCTCGGAGTGCCGGAGGAGTCCGGCGCCCACGTGGTGCTCCTCGGCGGCGGCAAGCTGCTGATGGCGGCCAGCGCGCCCAAGACCGCCGAACTGTTCGCCGATCTCGGCCACGAGCCCGTCCTCGTCGACATCAGCGAGTTCGAGAAGCTCGAAGGCTGTGTGACATGCCTCTCGGTCCGGCTCAGGGGGCTGTACGCCTGAACGAACGACCAGGACGCCTGTTCGCCCCCCGGGACCTGCGTGTCCGCCACGTGGGCGACTCGGGGAGGCGACTCTTCCCGATCTCCGGAGAGATCGTTGCTGATCAGGGCTCTTTACGTCGGGCTTAACCTACGGCATCGTAACCTACGGATACGTAGCCTACGATGCCGTAGGTTGTGTGAACGCTCAGCATTTACGTCCCCCTGGAGCCCCCGTGACGATCACTTCTCCCCATCTCGGCAGCCCGTCCTCCGACTGGACCGACGCACGGCTGCTGTACGCGCTGGAAGAAGTGGTGGAGACCGAGCTCAACCGTCATCTGAAGGTCGCCAAGGACTGGATGCCGCACGAGTACGTGCCCTGGTCCGACGCCCGCAACTTCCCCGGCATCTTCGAGGACGGCGAGGCCTGGGACAAGGAACAGTCCAAGGTCACCGAGCTCGGCCGCATCGCGCTGGTCGTGAACCTCCTCACCGAGGACAACCTGCCCAGCTACCACCACGAAATCGCTTCCCTCTTCGGCCGCGACGGCGCCTGGGGCACCTGGGTGCACCGCTGGACCGCCGAGGAGGGCCGCCACGGCATCGTGATGCGCGACTACCTGCTCGCGTCGCGCGCCGTGGACCCGGACCAGCTCGAAGCCTTCCGCATGATGCACATGAGCGAGGGCTTCGAGTCGGACAACCGCCACTCGATGCTGCACTCCGTCGCGTACGTCGCCTTCCAGGAGCTCGCGACCCGCGTATCGCACCGCAACACCGGCCACCAGTCGGGCGACCCCGTCTGCGACCGCATGCTGGCGCGCATCGCGACCGACGAGAACCTGCACATGGTCTTCTACCGCAACCTCCTCAAGGCCGCGTTCGAGCTTGCCCCGGACCTGACCATGCAGGCCGTGCGGGACGTCGTCGTCCAGTTCCGGATGCCCGGGCACGGCATGCCCGGCTTCGAGCGGGCCGCCGCGCAGATGGCGATCGGCGAGGTCTACAACATGCGGATCCACCACGACGACGTGCTGATGCCGGTGCTGCGTCACCTCAAGGTCCTGCAGATCGACGGTCTGGGTCCCGAGGGCCTCAAGGCCCAGGAAGAGCTCGGTCTCTACATGGGCGGGCTCGACGCCGAGGCCGCCAAGTTCGACGAGAAGCTCGCGGCTCGCAAGGCGCGGATGGCGGCGAGGGCTGCCGCCGTATAGCCGGTGGGCTTCGGGCGGGTGCGGCTGGCTTGTTGGCTGCCGGCCGTCCTGGGTTGATCGCGCCCACGCGGCGGAGCCGCATATCGACACAGCCCCGCGCCCCTCACGGGGCGCTCCCAGCGGGACCTCGCCATCGAATCCGTGTCACTCGTACGCCGTCATCTGTGCCAGTGCCGCGTCCCGGACGTCGGGGTGTGGGTGGCGGCGCAGGGCTCGTAGCTGGGCCCTCCACTGAGGCGCCCAGCCCGTGCGGGTGCCGAGTGTGGCCGTGATCGCCGTGGCCAGCAGTCCCTCGCTGTGGCCACCGTGGACAGTCAGCCGTTGGGCGGCGCCGAGCAGGGTCTCGGCGTCGCCCTCCTGCGTCCGGCGGAGCCTCGCGGCGAGTTCCGTGGCGGTACGGGCCGCGAGCACCGGCCGCCCTTCCGTCAGCACGGCCAGCCGGTCCAGGGACGCGTCGACCCGCTCCGCCTCCGCGTCCAGGTCGAGATGGAACGCCGCGACGGTGGCGGCCTGCGGTACGAATCCGTCGTAGCGCGCGAGCAGCTCACCTGCCCCGAGGGCCGCTTCCCTGATGGGTCCGGCGGCCGTCCTGGCCTGCTGGGCCAGCCGGGCGACGAGGTGGTCGACCCGTTGACGGGCGGGGCGGTCCCGACGGGGTTCGGCGTCGGCGACGAAAGCGCCGGCGCCGGCGCCGGCCTCGGCGGGCGCCAGGGAGTGCGCCCGGCCCAGCCCTCTCCCGCCGCCGGGGGCGATGGCG
>NZ_JAPWHT010000577.1:0-5633 GCF_027270795.1 Streptomyces sp. ActVer | reverse complement strand
TGCGGCGGCTGGTCCTGCGGCGGCTGGTCCTGCGGCGCTCCGAACCCGCCCTGCGGCGGCTGGTTGGGCGGCTGAGTCATCAGCGCGTTCCCCCTCTTCACTGATTTTTAGCCATGCCCTGCAGTACGCACCGCAGTAGGCGATGCACTCACAGTGGTTGTCAGACTGCCCAAGAGTGTTCTCGGACGGCTCTTTCTATCACCATGACGCGCTCGAACAAGGGGCCGGTTCCTCCCCTGTTCCCAAGGGAGGACCGGCCCGTGATGCCCTCGTTATGCTCCTTCACGCAGCCTTCACGCGTCGTCTGCGAGCTCCAGCCAACGCATTTCCAACTCCTCGCGCTCCGTGGCCAGTTCGCGCAGGTCGGCGTCCATTTTCGCCACCTTCCCGAAGTCCGTGGCATTGTCGGCGATTTGGGCGTGCAGCCGGCTCTCCTTGTCGGAGATCTTGTCCAGCTGCCGCTCGATCTTCTGGAGTTCCTTCTTCGCCGCGCGGCCCTCTTTAGAAGACACTGTCGCGGCGGACACACCGGACTTCTCGGCCGACTGGACGGGCGCGGGGGCCGCGGCCGCCGCGGCCTCCTCCATCTTGTGGCGCCGCTCCAGGTACTCGTCGATCCCGCGAGGCAGCATCCGCAGGGTCGCGTCGCCGAGGAGCGCGAACACCCGGTCCGTCGTGCGCTCGATGAAGAACCGGTCGTGGGAGATCACGATCATCGAGCCGGGCCAGCCGTCGAGGACGTCCTCCAACTGCGTGAGGGTCTCGATGTCGAGGTCGTTCGTCGGCTCGTCGAGGAAGAGGACGTTCGGCTCGTCCATCAGCAGCCGCAGCAACTGCAGACGCCGGCGCTCACCGCCGCTCAGGTCCCCGACCGGCGTCCACTGCTTCTCCTTGTTGAAGCCGAAGGTCTCGCAGAGCTGGCCCGCGGTCATCTCGCGGCCCTTGCCGAGGTCCACGCGGTCGCGCACGGCCTGGACGGCCTGCAGCACCCGCAGGGTCGGGTCGAGCTCGGCGACCTCCTGGGAGAGGTAGGCGAGCTTGACGGTCTTGCCGACCGCGACCCGTCCGGCGACGGGCTGCGTCTCACCCTCGGAGCGGGCGGCGTCCCTCATGGCCCGCAGCAGGGAGGTCTTGCCCGCGCCGTTCACACCGACGAGACCGATCCGGTCCCCCGGCCCGAGCTGCCAGGTCAGATGCTTGATGAGCACCTTCGGCCCGGCCTGGACGGTGACGTCCTTCAGGTCGAAGACGGTCTTGCCGAGCCGGGTCGAGGCGAACTTCATCAGCTCGCTGCTGTCCCGGGGCGGCGGCACATCGGCGATCAGCTCGTTGGCGGCCTCGACCCGGAAGCGCGGCTTGGACGTACGGGCGGGCGCCCCGCGCCGCAGCCAGGCCAGCTCCTTGCGGACGAGGTTCTGCCGCTTGACCTCCTCGGTGGCGGCGATGCGCTCCCGCTCGGCCCGGGCGAATACGTAGTCGGTGTAGCCGCCCTCGTACTCGTAGACATCGCCCTTCTGCACGTCCCACATGCTGGTGCAGACCTGGTCGAGGAACCACCGGTCGTGGGTGACGCAGACGAGCGCGGACCGGCGCCGGCTCAGATGCTGGGCGAGCCAGGAGATCCCTTCCACGTCCAGGTGGTTGGTGGGCTCGTCGAGGATGATCAGGTCCTGCTCCTCGATGAGCAGCTTGGCCAGCGCGATCCGCCGCCGCTCACCGCCGGAGAGCGGTCCGATCACGGTGTCGAGCCCCTGCGGGAAGCCCGGCAGGTCGAGCCCGCCGAACAGCCCGGTGAGTACGTCCCTGATCTTGGCGTTGCCCGCCCACTCGTGGTCGGCCATGTCCCGGATGACCTCGTGGCGGACGGTGGCCTCGGGGTCGAGGGAGTCGTGCTGGGTGAGCACGCCGAGGTGCAGGCCGCCGGAGTGCGTGACCCGCCCGGTGTCGGGCTCCTCCAGCTTGGCGAGCATCCGGATCAGCGTGGTCTTGCCGTCACCGTTGCGGCCGACCACCCCGATCCGGTCGCCCTCGGACACGCCGAGGGAGACTCCGTCGAGCAGCGCACGGGTTCCGTACACCTTGCTGACTGCCTCGACATTGACCAGATTGACGGCCATCGCACTCCTGACAAGGGGGATCGATCGACCTTCCAGGGTAGTCGCCCGAACGGTTGATCCTTCCGCCCGTCCAGAGGGCGGCTCCCCTGACCCCCAGCCCCCAGGGGCGCGGGGCTGTGACATTTGCGGCTCCGCCGCGTGGGCGCGCCCAGCCACATCGCACCCGCGGACGACACTCAGCCCGCTTACTGCCTCCGCTGGGGCCGTATCAACGCCGAAGCCGGAACCAAAGAGCGCCCCCCCGCCCCCGGCTCCGCCAGAGCCCGGTCATGCACAGGCATGTCATCCCGCACCAGGTTCTCCGGAACGAGCACGCCCGCCGTGACACCCCCAACCCCCACCGGCGCGCACTCGACACACAACCGTCAGACCACGACAGCCCCCGGCACGGGCCCCGCGGCAACACGGGCGTTGCGGCAAGTCCCAGAAGCAACAAGCGCATCCCCAACCTTCACCGCGGACTCGGCATCACGCACGAGAAACGCAGTCGTCGGCCCAGACCCAGACACCAGCCCCGCCAACGCCCCCGCGGAGCGCCCGGCGGCCAAGGTCGGGGCCAGCGAGGGCCGAAGGGACAACGCGGCGGCCTGAAGGTCATTGGAGAGAACGGCGGCCAGCGCCGTGGGGTCACCCTTGGCCAACGCCCCCAGAAGCCCGCCGGAGGCAACCGGCTCAGGCACCTCCACCCCTTCGTTGAGGCGGTCGAACTCCCCGTACACGGCAGGCGTCGACAATCCTCCGTCGGCGACGGCGAACACCCAGTGGAAGATCCCCCCGACCTCCAGAACCCGCAGCTTCTCGCCGCGCCCGGTCCCGAGCGCCGCGCCGCCGACCAGGCTGAACGGCACGTCGCTGCCCAACTCGGCGCAGATGTCGAGGAGTTCGTCGCGAGAGGCCCCCGTACCCCAGAGGGCGTCGCACGCGAGCAGCGCGCCCGCGCCGTCGGCGGACCCGCCCGCCATGCCCCCGGCCACGGGAATGTCCTTGGCGACGTGGATGTGCACGCGGGCCTCGCGCCCGGTCCTCGCGGCGAGCTTCTCCACCGCGCGGGCCGCCAGGTTCGTACGGTCCAGAGGCACTTGGGAGGCGTCGGGCCCTTCGCAGGTCACGCGGAGGGTGTCCGCCGGGGTCACGGTGACCTCGTCGTAGAGGCCGACCGCGAGGAAGACGTTGGCCAGGTCGTGGAACCCGTCTGGGCGGGCGCCGCCCACCGCGAGCTGCACATTGACCTTGGCGGGGACCCGTACCGTCACGCTCGTCGCGCTCACTGCTTGCTCTCCGCGATCCGTGCGAACTCTTCGACCGTCAGGGACTCACCGCGTGCCTGGGGCGAGACGCCGGCCGCGACGAGGGCGGCCTCGGCGGCGGGGGCGGAACCGGCCCAGCCGGAGAGAGCGGCCCTCAGGGTCTTGCGCCGCTGGGCGAAGGCCGCGTCCACGACGGCGAAGACCTCGCGCTTGGAGGCGGTCGTCTTCACCGGCTCCTCGCGCCGCACCAGCGAGACGAGCCCGCTGTCGACGTTGGGGGCGGGCCAGAAGACGTTGCGGCCGATGGAGCCGGCCCGCCTGACGTCGGCGTACCAGTTCGCCTTCACGGACGGCACGCCGTAGACCTTCGAGCCGGGCGGGGCGGCGAGCCGGTCGGCGACCTCCGCCTGCACCATCACAAGCGTGCGCTCGATGGTGGGGAAGGTGTCGAGCATGTGCAGGAGTACGGGCACGGCGACGTTGTACGGGAGGTTCGCGACGAGGGCCGTGGGGGCGGGGCCGGGGAGCTCGGTCACCTGCATGGCGTCGGAGTGGACGAGCGCGAAGCGCTCGGCGCGGGACGGCATACGGGCGGTGATCGTCGCCGGGAGCGCGCTCGCGAGGACGTCGTCGATCTCTACGGCGACGACGCGGTCGGCGGCCTCCAGCAGGGCGAGAGTCAGGGAGCCCAGGCCCGGGCCGACCTCGACGACCACGTCCTCGGGGCGGACGCCTGCGGTCCTCACGATGCGGCGCACGGTGTTGGCGTCGATGACGAAGTTCTGGCCGCGCTGCTTGGTGGGTCGTACGCCGAGGGCTTCCGCGAGCTCGCGGATGTCGGCGGGACCCAGGAGGGCGTCGGAGGTGGGGCTGCTCACGCCCCAAGGGTACGGGTGGGATCGGTCGGGCCCGTTTTTCGCCCCCGCCGCCCCTACCCTCCCCCACTCTCGGCTTCGCTCGAGCGGGGGGACCCCCATCGTCCCTTACTCAGGGGCTCCGCCCCCGAACCCCCGCTCCTCAAACGCCGGAGAGGCTGAGTCACTTGAGGGGCGCGGGGAACTGCGCAGTCTTTCAGGGGCACGGGGAGCTGCGCGATCAGCCACGACGCACCCGCACCTCTCAACCACACCCGCACCCCTCACCCCTGCAACCGCCCCCCACAATGCGGCCAGGGACTCGCCCCCCGCCGCACATAAAGCTTCTTCGCGCGGAACGTCTGCTCCGCGGCAGGCGCGTCCTGGGGGCGCCCGGAACCGCCGAGACTCCGCCAGGTCTGGGTGTCGAACTGGTAGAGCCCCCCGTACGTGCCGGAGGAGTCGACCGCCCCGGGCCGCCCGCCCGACTCGCAGTGGGCCAACCCCTGCCAGTTCAGCCCGTCCGCCCCCTGCACGGACGTGGGAAGCGGCCTCGTCCCCACCTTCACCACCTGCGCCTGAGGCAGGTCCACCACCTCGGCCCCAAGACGCCGAGGACGCTCCTTCACCCCATTGACCGTACGAAGGGCGTACGTGACGCGCCGCAGCCCCGCCCGCCCCGCCGTCTCGACGACCTCCGTCCCCCGGAACAGCCCGGGATCCTCCTTCCGCCGCACCTCGAAGGGGATCGGCTCCTCACGGACCTCCTGCGTGCCGATGATCCGCATGACGGTCACCGTCTGCCCGTCCCGCGGAAAACTCCCGGGCGGCACGGACGTGGTGTCCTCCCCGTGCAGCGTGATCCCGGCGTCCGCCACGACCTCGCGGACGGTCGCCGCGTTCGTCCGGACCGTCCGCGCCCGCCCGTCCGCCATGACGGTCACGGTCCGCTCGGTACGGACGTCGAGCGCGAGCCCCTCCCGCCCGATCCGCCGGGAGCGCGGAACGGACACGTACGCGCCCTCCGAACGCACCCCGAACTCCCGCAACGCGCCCTCCACGGTGTGGGCCGTGGTCCACACCCTGCTCCGCTGCCCGTCGAGGGTGAGGCGCACGGGCCGCCCGTACCGTACGGCCACCTCGTCCCCGCTGGTCAGCGCGGCTCCGGGGCCGGGCGCCACGATGTCGTGCGCGCCGATCTCGACGCCCTCGTCGGCGAGGAGTTCGGTGACGTCGTCGGCGAAGGTGTGCAGCGTGCGCGGCTTCCCGTCGACGTTCAGCTCGATCGCCTTGTCCTCGGCGACGAACGCGGTGGTGCCGCCCGCGAGGAAGGCCACGACCAGCGCCTGCGGCAGCAGCCGGCGCATGTCGGGCCGCTCGGCACTCCTCCGCCGCCGCGCGGCCCGCCGGGCCTC
>NZ_JAPWHT010000576.1:0-5643 GCF_027270795.1 Streptomyces sp. ActVer | reverse complement strand
CCGTCGACATGGCCGTGATCGCCGCACCGATCGCCGCCACCCGCACCGACCCAGCCGCAGCCGCGGCAGCCGCCAACTGCACCGCCTTCAGCGCCACCGCCATCTGTAGCAGCACCGTCACCGCGCCGGGCGGCACCGCCGCGACCAGACCCGCGAGCGCGTTCACCACGGTGAGGAGCCCGGGGCCCACGTTGCCCGCGGCCTGCAAGATGTTCGCGAAGGCCTGCCCGACCTTCGACAGGGTGTCGCGCACGATCGGCCCGTTCGCGCGGACGTAGTCCATGAATGCGCTCACGCCGCCGCCGACGCGCCCCGTGTCGAGCCGGGCCACGAACCCGACCAGGGCATCGTTTGCACTGCGCATCGCGCCCGTGGAGAACTCGGCGAACGACTTCATGAACCGGTCGAATCCCGGAGAGGCGATACCGCCGGTCGCGATGGTGACGAACCGCTTCAGCTCCGTGCCCGCGCCCTTCACGACCGGGGTGAGCTTCGGGAGCAGGGCGCCGAGCGCGGCGAACGACCGCGTCACCACGGGCATCGTGTCCGCGGACAGGCTCTGCGACCACCCCTTGTACTGGTCCTTCAGATTGGACAGGGCAGCCGCGGCAACCCGCGTCGGGTGCGGCATGTCGGAGACGCTGCGCTGGTACGCCAGCTGCGCCTGTCCCGCCTGCCGTGATGCCGCCCCGTGCTCGGCGACCGCGTCCTTGTATGTCTTCTCAGCCTCGGACGCCTCCTTGATCGCGGAGATCTGCCCGGCAGCAGCCGCGGCGAACGCGCCGATAGCGACCGTCGCAGCCGTGAGACCGGCAGCGATCGGCGCGGCCTGGACCGCAATGGGGATCAGCGCAGGGGCAAGGAGCGCAGCGCCCTTGGACAGGGCTCCCATGGCGTCACCCGCCGACGAGGCCGACGTCGTCACCGTCCCGAGCCGCCCGCGGAGCCCGGTCATGCCGTCGCCGGTACGGCGGATGCTGCCGTCCAGGTCGTCCATGTCGCCGCGGAGACTCCGAGCCGCGGCACCGAGGGCGACCAGCGCCGCCGTCGCCGTCGTGGCCCGCGTCGCCAACGTGCCCAGCGCACGGGCGGTACCACGGGCGGCATCCTGCAGCCCTCGCAGCGCCGCGGCAGTGTTGGCGATCTCCGTCGTGTCGGTGTCCAGACGTGCCGACAACTGCACCGGTCCGAGGCGCTGCAGGTTCCGCACTGTGGCACGCACCGACGCCGCACCGGCCGCCGTACGGTCGTCGACTCCCACCGCGACCGAAGCACCTCGAAGCCCACGCAGAGCCGCGTCGACCCGCGACACCGAACGCTCCGCGCTCCGCATCTGCGACTCGGTCCGGCCGGCGAAGAGGCGAACAGCGCGACCGGCGGCCGTGGTGCTCATGTCCACGCGGATGCTGGCGGTACCGATCAGGTCAGCCATCGCAGGCACCCTCTTCCTCGGCCTCATAGATCCCGGACCGGGTCAGGTGATCGAGGATCCGTTCGCCCTTACGCGGGTCCACGCTGGTCTTCAGGACGGCGCCGACCGTCCGCGTGGAGCCCGGCTCCACAAGGGGCCCCAGCAGCTCCACAGCAGCGAGGAAATGGCGGCACGCCCGCGCCGTGACGGCGATGTCCCCGAGGTACGCATCCATGGCGGTGGCGGCACCCACCGGTTCCGTGTCTGCGATGTCGACGCCGGTCGCCGCGAGGGTTTCCTCGCGGATCGCATCGACCCGCTCCCGCACCCCGTCCATGAGGGCGTCGACCGCCTGCTCTGCTTCGTGGGCGATCTCGCGTACGCGGGCAAGCGCTTCGGTCACGGTGTCGTTGTCGGTGTTCACCGCGGCACCTCCTCAGGGCCGGGCAGCACACCGGCCTCGACCAGATGCCGGGTCACATCCCGCACGAGGCACGGGTCCGCGGTCTTCAGCACCGCGCCGAGCGGCCGTTCGTCGTGCTCCATCACCGGGCGCAGCAGCTGCACCGCATGCTCGAAGTTGGAGGCCTGCCACGACATGCCGCGCAGGTCCGTCCACACCGCGTCGAGGACGCCCGGCCGGCGCACGAGGAGCTTCTCCCCGGACGCTGCCTCGACGCGCCGCACGACGTCCGTGATCGCCGCGTCAAAGGCGACCTCCAACTGCTCCAACGCCGCACGCCCCGCGGCGATCAGCTCCTCGCGGTCGCCGTTCACGAGGTGGCCCGCTTCGACGCGACCCGCGGGCAGCTGCAGTTCTGCGCCAACAGGTGACCGCACCGCAGCGTCCCCGGCCGCGCCTTCGTAGGCCGCCCGTCGACCACGGCCGCATCCGCCGTCAGAGCCTGCAGTTGCTGCTGAAGCTCCATTGCGTGATGCGTGTCGCCACGTCGCCGCGCATCCTTCAACCGGCCGCGCACATCCCGCAGCCGCTGGGACACCATCGCCTTCCCGTCATCCCTCTGGACAGGCCGAGCAGGCTCCGAGCGCGGCGCGGGAGGAACAGGAGCTGCCGCCGCCGCAGCCTCCGCACGGGCGTCAGGCAGACGCTGACGCCCCGGATGCACCCGGGCAGTCAGAGAAGCCAGCACAGCCCCATACAGGCGCGGCCCGCACACCTCGCACGGCTCCTGCGCGAACAGCGCCGCGAACCCCTCCGAGTACGCATCAGGCGCCCAACCACCCAAGATCCGTGCGAAGTCCTGCGCCGAGCACCACCGGCACCCGTCCTTCACACACGCCGCCGTCAGCGCCGCGACCCCGAACAACTGCCGCGCCTCGGTCCGCACGAGGCTCAGCCGCTGTCGCTGGCGCTCGGCCTCATACTGCGGAAGCACGGTCGTATCGCGCAGCGGGAACAGGCGCTCTCGCACATCACGCGCCAAGGTCACCGGCGTCTGCCGCTTGCTGGCCAGATCCAGGATCAGGGCCTCGCGTCGCAGAAGACGCACGGTCTCCACCTGCTCGGCATCCAGCTTCGCCGAGTCGGTGCCGGGCAGGAGGAACAGCTCCTGCCGCTCGATCATCTTGCGGACGCCCGAGTCGGAGAGTCCGAGGTGGCGCGCGGTCTGCGCGATGCTGAAAGCCGTCATGCCCGGACGGTAGGAGCGATCCCGCGAAGATCATTCCGGTGTGCACACCACGGTCCGGAAACCACGGTGCGCACACCCCGCTACGCTCAAAAACAGCGCAGCCCCGGGCCGGTTTTCCTGCACGGTGCACCGGGCCCTTTCCCAGGACTGCGCGCCCGCCTCGGGGTGTCGGTCCCCGGGAGCGGACTACAACGGCCCGCCCCCGGAGCCACGTCCAGGGGCGGGCCGCTGTGCGCCACCTACCGGGAACCCCGGGAACCAGGCCGCCAGATCACCGACGTCGCCCCCGACCCATACCGACGCCGCATCATCCGACGCCACCGCTCCGCCTCACTCACCGCCGCAGGCGTCGGCCGCCCCCCACGCGCAGCCACAACCGCCCGCCGCTGAGCCACGTACTCCTCATGCACGCGCGTCACATGCTCGCCCTTCAGCTTGGCGTACGCCCCCGCCAGCGCCTCGAACTCCTTCTCCCGACCCGCCCGCAACATCTTGCCCATCGCCCGACGCATCTTCGCGAGCCGCTCCACCGTCTCGTCAGCCATCCGTACGACCCTCCTGGTCCACCTCGGCGAGCAGCGCATCCACATCCACGTCGTCCTCGTCCGCCGTCAGGTCCCGGAGCTTCGCCTCCATCGCCGCCCGCGGATCCACCGGATCCTCAACTGTCGGAGCAGGCGGAGGTGCAGGCGTCGGCAGTTCCTCCCCCAGCAACGAAGCCTGCATCGCCCGCAACGCCAACACCCGCCGCTCCTCGTCGAGTCCGAGCGCATCCAGTGCTGCGGTCAAGGCCTTCCCTGCCACGTCCGCTTCAAGTTCGAGACGTTGCTCAAGAGCGATCTTCAGCGGCTCGACCGCGTCCGTACCCAACGCCTTCGCCTGCCGCTCCAACACCCGCAACGCGGCCAGGACGGCCCGCGTGTCCCCGCCCATCGCGATCGGCCACACCGCCGCCAGCAACGCATCCGCACGCTCCTGCGCCAACAAGGCGGCATCCGCCCGGGCCTCGTCCCCAATCGTGTCGCGCACCTCGGCGAGGACCTGGCTCACACGCTGCTGCGAGATGCCATGCTCGGCCGCGATCGCCTCCTGGGTGGCACCCCCGACATACGCAGTCCAGATCTTCCCATCCCGCCCGTCGAGCCGCTCCGTCTCCGCCACGGGGACCACCTCCTACCTAGTGAAAGCTTGTGCTCTACGCATTCGTACGAGTTCCGGGAACCAGCCAGACCCGGCCGTCCAGAGACGAACCGGGCCGGCCGTTCTCGTACGGGTCAAGCGGTCCGACCGACCGTGGCGAGGAACTCCGCGTTCTTCACCGGGTCCTGCAACTCACGGGCCGAAGCCACCTGCAACTCGTGCATCCGCGGGGCGTTGCCCTCGTGCTCGGCGCACACGGTGATCCGCAGCGTGCTCACCTCGGCGGGATGCAGCTGGTCGACGGTGACCCGGACCGCGACGACGCCGGGCTTCCCGCAGCTGTTGTTCTCGGCGGAGCACTCGCCGGTACGGACCGGGATGGTCTGCACGATGAACTTGGTGTCGCGGTCGTCGCCCAACGCGACCACCGTGACCTCGTCCGCCCGGCGCAGGAGTTCGTCGACGTGGCACGGCTGGTCGAGGGGGCAACGGCATGCGAACTGCACGTCGGCCTCGACCGTGGCCGCCAGGCATACGAGGTCAGGGTTCTGGTCGAGGTGCTGCCGGTAGAGGCTGAGCGCTTCGGTGAGGGTGTGCCGTACTCCGCAGCTGGGGCACGGGGTCTTGCGTCCGGTGTCGATGGGGTGCGGGTTTGCGAACGGCGACTCGGGCAGGTGTGGGCGCTGTCGTCCTGCCCAGTGGGCGCGGTCGGGGAGCTGGGGGTGGAACATGTCGCCGGTCACCTGCACGCGGCGCGGGTGCGGGATGTGCATCGGGTTCTCCTCCGTGGTCTGCTGGGAGTGGCCGGCCCCGAATCCCGCGGGGCCGGCCGACTGCGTGCGGGTCAGACGAGCGCGTCGGCGGGCGTGGCCGCAGGGGCGTTGAGCAGAACGGCGCTCACCTCGTGGTCGTGCTCGCGCAGTTCGTCGGCGGTCCAGACCGAGTCGAGGTAGACGAACGCGGCCTTCACGGAAGTGAGGGCGGTGCCGTCACCGAGGAGTGCCTCGACGACCGTGGCCCATCCGATGACGGGGCAGGTGACCGTCTCGGGTTCGCCGTGGTGGAAGGTGACGGTCCATCCGGGCTGCGCCGGGGTCATGTTGAGGATGGAGCCGGTTGCGATCTTCATCGTGGTTCTCCCTGTTCGGGGTTGGCCGGCCGCCGGGTGACGGCCGGAAGTCAGTGGTCCTGCTCGTCGGCCTGGCGCTGCTCGGCCTCGGCGAGGTTCCGCAACTTGCGTGCGTGCCGAGCTGCGAGACCCCGGCGGCGCGCGGCCGACAACTCGTCACGCCGCTCCTTCGCCGCCTGGACCTTGACGCGGGCGGCGGCGATACGGGCCTGCACCTGCTGCTCGACGTACGAAACGGGCTCATCCATGGCGCGCCTCACACCGCGATGAACAGTTGCGGAAGACCCGAAAGGATCTGCCACGACCGCTCG
>NZ_JAPWHT010000575.1:0-5677 GCF_027270795.1 Streptomyces sp. ActVer | reverse complement strand
CGTCGAGCCGGGCCACGGTACGGGCCATGACCCGCCGCGCCACGGACAGTTGGCCGGTGCTGACCCAGGTCAGCCCGCAGCACAGGCCGTCCCGCGCCGCGCTGGGTATCCCGGCGTCGGCGAGCACGCGTGCGGTGGCCCCGGCCACCTGGGGTCGGAAGGCGCGCGTGAAGCTGTCGACGAAGAGCAGAGCGCTCGGTTCGGCGGTGCCGGACGTGCGCAGGGCGGACCGCAGCGAGCGTCGGGAGGCGAAGGCGGGGATCGTACGTCTCCTGGTGACGCCGCCCACCCGCGCGAGCAGCCTGCCGACGGGCCCGCGGAGCAGAGCGTTCAGGGGCCTCGCTACCCGGGCGGCCAGGGCCGAGGTGAACGGCAGCCATCCCAGTGAGTAATGGGAGCGGGGCCGGATCCGTCCCCGGTAGTGCTGGTGCAGGAACTCCGCCTTGTACGTGGCCATGTCGACGCCCACCGGGCAGTCGGTGGAGCACGCCTTGCAGGACAGGCACAGGTCGAGGGCGTCGCGGACGTCCGTCGAGCGCCAGCCGTCGTGGACGGTCTCGCCGCGCAGCATTTCCTGGAGGGCCCGCGCCCGGCCGCGGGTGGAGTCGTTCTCGTCGCCTGTGGCGCGGTAGCTGGGACACATGACACCGCCCGCCGACGCGTCTGAGCGACAGCGGCCGATGCCGACACAGCGGCGGGCGGCGCCCGCGAAGCCGTCCTCGTCGTGCGGGAAGGTGAAGAGCGTCGGGCGCCCGTCCGGTACCGGCGGGCCGTGCAGGGCCAGGTCGGCGTCGAGCGCGGCCGGTGCCACGATGACGCCCGGGTTCAGCAGGCCCTCCGGGTCGAAGGCGCGCTTGAAGGCGGCGAACGCCCGGATCATCCGGTCGCTGTACATGACTTCCAGCAGTTCACCGCGCGCCCGGCCGTCGCCGTGTTCGCCCGAGAGCGTGCCGCCGTGCCGGACCACCAGCGCGGCCGCCTCCTGGAGGAAGCGGCGCGCGGCGGCACGGCCGGTGTCCGTGGCGAAGTCGAAGTCGACGCGGACATGGACGCAGCCGGCGCCGAAGTGCCCGTACAGCACGCCGGTCAGCTCGTGCGCGGCCAGCAGCGCGCGGAAGTCCCGCAGGTAGTCGGCCAGATCCTCCGGGGCGACGGCCGCGTCCTCCCAGCCGGGCCAGGACTCCCCGCCGTCGAGCAGGCGGGCGGCCAGACCGGCGCCGTCCTCGCGGACCCGCCACAGGGACCGCCGCTCCCCCGGGCTCGACACCAGCCGCCCGTCGACCATCCGCCCGCGCGCCTTGAGGGTGTCGAGGAGTTCGGCCGCGCGGGCGGTGACCAACTCCTCCTCGTCTCCGTCGAGTTCGACGTACAGCCAGGCCCGTCCGCCGGGCAGCCCGGTGACGGAGTCCGTACCCCGGCGGGCGCGCATGGTCGCGACGATGGCCTCGTCCATGCCCTCCACGGCGGTGGGCGACCAGCGCAGGATCTCCGGTACGTCCTCCGCGGCGTCCACGACGTCGTCGTAGCCGAGGGCCAGCAGGGCCGAGGCGGGAGCCGTCGCCACCAGGCGGACGGTCGCGGCGACGACGACCGCGCAGGTGCCCTCGGTGCCGACCAGGGCGCGGGCCATGTCGAAGCCGTGCTCGGGCAGCAGGTGCTGGAGCTGGTAGCCGGAGACCTGGCGCGGGATCCGGCCGAGTTCGGTCCGGATGAGTGCGAGTTGGTCCGCGACCAACTTCCTTACCTCGTACGCGATTTGGGCGACGCGCTCGACGGACGCGGTGTCCGCGGGATCGGCCGCGTGCAGCCCGGTGTGGTCGGCGATCGCGTGGACGCCGTCGGCGGTGACGATCTCCAGCGACTCGATGTGGCGGCCGGTCCGCCCGTGGCGTACGGACCGGTTGCCGCAGGCGTCGTTGCCGATCATGCCGCCGAGCGTGCACCGGCTGTGCGAGGAAGGGTCGGGGCCGAAGGTGAGGCCGTGCTTCCCTGCGGCGGTGCGCAGTTCGTCGAGCACGACTCCGGCCTCGACCTTGGCGGTTCCGGCCGCGGGATCGAGGTCCAGTACGCGGTTCAGGTGGCGGGAGAAGTCCAGGACGACACCCGGGCCGATCGCGTTGCCCGCCATGCTGGTGCCGCCACCGCGTGCCGTGACGGGGATGCCCAGTTCCCGGCAGGCGCTGAGTACGGCTGCGACGTCGGCGCCGGAGCGGGGGAAGGCCACGGCCCGTGGCGGCACCCGGTAGTTGGAGGCGTCGTACGCGTAGGCGGCGGTCCGGCCGCCCGTGTCGACCCGCATCCCCGGGGCGGTCCCGGCGAGCAGCCGCGACAGCGCCTCGGTGCCGTCGTCCGCCGACGCGCCGGGCCCACGAGGCGGCAGCGGCGCCGCCTCGTGGCCCGTGAGAGGGTCCGGACCAGCGCTCACGGCGCCGAGGTTCCGGTTTCCACGGCTGCGGACCAGGCCCGCAGCCCCTCGTCGATCGCCGTCTCGTCGACGACGAGCGCAGGGATCATCCGTACGACCTGGTTCCAGGCTCCGCACAGCAGCAGGAGCAACCCCTCGTCCACCGCGGCCCGTTGCACACGCGCGGCCGTCGCGGAATCGGGCTGCCCGTCCTCGGTCACGAACTCGGTCCCGAGCATCAGGCCGAGCCCTCGGACGTCCCCGATGCCGGGAGTGTTCGCGGCGACCGTCTCGAGACCGGCCCGCAGCCGGGCTCCCATCGCCTCGGCGTTCTCGACGAGCTTCTCGTCGCGTACGACGTCGAGCGTGGCGCAGGCCGCGGCGCAGGCGACGGCGTTGGCGCCGTAGGTGCCGCCCTGCGAGCCCGGCCAGGCCTTCTGCATCAGTTCCTCGGAGGCGGCGATGCCCGACAGCGGGAAGCCGCTGGCCAGCCCCTTGGCCGTGACGAGGATGTCCGGGGTGACGCCGAAGTGGTCGTGGCCCCAGAACCGGCCGGTGCGGCCCACTCCCGTCTGTACCTCGTCCAGGATCAGCAGGAAGCCGTGGCGGTCCGCCCGCTCGCGCAGCCCTTCGAGGAAAGCCTGGTTCGCGGGCACGTACCCGCCCTCACCGAGGACCGGCTCGACAATGATGGCGGCCGTGTCGTCGGGCGAGGAGATCGTCTGGAGCGTGTAGTCGAGTTCCTGAAGGGCGAAGCGGGTCGCGGTCTCCTCGTCCCAGCCGTACCGGAAGGTCGTCGGGAAGGGGGTGACGACCACCCCGCTCATCAGCGGTGAGAAGCCGGAGCGGAAGCGGGTGCCGGAGGTGGTCATGGAGGCGGCGGCCACGGTCCGGCCGTGGAAGCCTCCGTGGCAGACCAGGACGTTCGGGCGGCCGGTGGCCTGGCGGGCCAGGCGCAGCGCGGCCTCCACGGCCTCGCTGCCGGAGTTCATGAAGAACAGACTGTCCAGCCCCGCCGGCAGCACCTCGCCCAGCCTGTCGACCAGCTGCCGCAGCGGCTGGTGCATGACCGTCGTGTACTGGCCGTGGATGAGCGTGCCGACCTGCTCCTGGGCGGCGGCCACGACCCTGGGGTGACAGTGGCCGGTGCTGGTGACACCGATGCCGGCGGTGAAGTCGAGATAGCGGCGGCCGTCCTCCCCGTACAGGTGTACGCCCTCGCCCCGGACCGCCACCACGGGCGTGGCCTGGCGAAGGTGCGGCGACAGTGTGGTCATGTTCGTCTCCCGGCGCTGTGTCGGATGTCGCTCGGTCGTTTCTCGCGTTTCTCGCTCGGCGTCTTCAGCATTTCCAGGGAGCCGGACCGCCACAACGTCTGATCTGTCCGCTCCGGGCACGGCATTTGGACGATGTGTCAACCTCACGGGGCCGGGCACGTCGTCCACGACCCGGTCAACGGCCGTCGGGCCGGCCTTGCGCAGGTGGCGGGTGCTTGTCAGAGTGGCCGGGCACGTATGGAGGCACCGTGAGCGAGGAACACCGGACAGCCGGACCGCGGCGCGGGAACGAGCCGGAGGCCGTGACGGGCCGTCCCCTCACCGTGGACGACGTGCTGGGGCTTCCCGTGCTGGCCGCGGGGCAGCCCCGGGTGGTCGCCGGCGAGTCCGGTCTCGACCGGCGGGTCCAGTGGGTGCACATCACCGAGCTCACGGATCCCGCTTCGTTCCTGAAGGGCGGGGAGCTCGTCCTCACCACCGGTATGCCGCTGCCGGAGCAGCCCGCCGAGGTGCGGCGGTACGTGGACGAGCTCGCCGACATCGGTGCTGCGGCCCTCGTGATCGAACTGGTCCGCCGGTACCACCGCCCGCCCGAGGCGCTGGTTCACGCCTGCCGGAGCCGCGGTCTGCCGCTCGTCACCCTCTCCAAGGACGTCAACTTCCTCGAGGTCACCCAGGTCGTGCACGCGCTCATCGTCGGCAACCAGATGCAGGCGATGCGCAGGACCCAGCAGATCCACGAGGCGTTCACCGCGCTGACGCTGCGCGGCGCCTCCCCGGAGGAGGTGGTCCGGGCGGCGGCGGAGACGAGCGGCCACACCGTCGTGCTGGAGAACCTGGTCCACCACGCGGTGATCTGCGAACCCTCGGGCCATACCGTCGAGGAGGCGCTCTCCGGGTGGGAGCGGCGTTCCCGGGCGACGCCTCCCCGCGACCACACGGAGGTGCTCGGTCCCGAACACTGGCTCGTGGCACCGGTGGAGTACCGCGGCGAACCCTGGGGCCGCGTCATCATGCTCCCCGCCCCGACCCGTACCCCCCGTACCCCGTCGTTCGGCCCCGAGGACGTGGCCGTGCTGGAACGGACGGCGATGACCCTGACCATCGCCCGACTCATCCATGCCACGACCTGGGAGCGGAGCGCGCACCGCAACACGCTGCGGGACATAGCCGAGCAGCGCCACCGCTCCCCCGACGAGGCCCGGGCCCGCGCCGCCGCTCTGGGCCTGCCCACCGAGGAGTGCCATTTCCTCGCCGTCCTGATCGACACCCCCACCCACCCGGGCGGCGAGGACCTGGAAACGCGGCTGACCGAGGACCTGCGGACGGTGACCGTGCCCGCCCTCGTGGGCGAACTGGCCCCCGGACGCGTGGGCGTGCTGCTGTCCCTGCGCCCCTCGGGGTCCTGGCGGCCCACGGTCGAACAGCTCGGCCGCACCGCGCTGAACCTGGACTCGGGGGCCGTCGTGAGCGTCGGTTCCGAGGTCACCGACCTCTCCCGCGCGGCCCGTTCCTTCCACGAGGCAACACGAGTCGCGGAGGCGGCCCTGCCGCACTCCTCGGACAAGCCCTTCCACGAGCTGTCCGACATCGGTCTGCGGCACCTCCTGTACGCGCTGCGCCAGGACCCACGTGTCCAGAGCTTCGCCGAGCGGCAGCTCGCCCAGCTCATCGACCACGACAGCCGGCACGGCACCAGCCTGCTGCCGACGCTGCGCCACTACCTGGACGCCGCCGGCAACAAGACCACCGCCGCACGCCGGGGCGAGCTGTCCCGGCAGACGCTCTACCAACGGCTGCACACCATCGAGCGGATGCTTGACCTGGACCTCGAATCCGGCGAGCGCCGGACCGAACTGCACGTGGCCCTCATCGCGCTCGACGTGTCCCGGCTGGGCTGACGCCCTTCAGGCGGCCACCGCGGCGCCCCGCTCTCCCCCCTCTCGGTGGATCGGCGCGTCCGGGCCGGTCAGCGGGACGCCCGTGCCGCCCAGAT
>NZ_JAPWHT010000574.1:0-5692 GCF_027270795.1 Streptomyces sp. ActVer | reverse complement strand
GCAGACCAGCAATGCCGCGAAGAGATAGGCGTCCGCGCCGGCCAGCGCGCCGCCGCTCTGCTGCACGGTGAACGCGAACACCCGACGCGCGTCCAGAACGTGCCCCCGCGGGGGCGCAGGGGACGCCCGGCCCTCATCGCCACCGTCGCCGTCGTCGTGGCCGCCCTCGCGACGGCCGCGACCGCGCTCGTCCTCAACCTGCGCGATTCGGACGGCGACGACAACAAGGCCAAGGGCAGCGGCGTTTCGGCGTCCGGCACCGCGACCTCCCCGTCCGCGAAGCAGACGCCTACGCCCGAATCGACACCCGCGCCGTCGAAGGAGGCCTCGCAGCCGGCCGCGTCCCCGTCCGAGGAGGCGACCACCACGCCCGCCACCGGCGGCCGGTGGATCGCCCAACTGTTCTCCGAACCGGTCGGCTCCGGCACAGCCACAAGGGACCAACGGCTCGCAGCCATCCGCAAGTCCGTCCCCGAGGCGGTCTACGTCCGCAGCGACGACTACGCCTCGCTCCGCCCGGGCTTCTGGGTCATCTACGCCCCGGGCCCGTTCACCGACGGCCGCGCCGCCCTGAGCTTCTGCGCGGACCGCGGCAGGACCACGTCGACCACCTGCGTCGGCCGCTACCTGAGCACGGCGTCGGCGGACTACAGCCTCCAGTGCAGCCCCCCGGCCGCCAGCCCGAAGGGCCGCTGCACACGCCAGTGAACCGGGGCCCGACGCGCGGTTGCACCGGGGCCGACCCCGGCGCAACCCTCAGACGCCCCCCATCTCACCCCGATGTCATCCCCGAGATATGTCAGAAGTCTTTCGTACGGTCCTGGTGCCGGCCCTCGCCCTCGACCTGGGCCGCTGGTTCTGGTGGCCCGGCCGCCTGTTCCACGAGCCGGGGCCGGACCGCCGCCAGGAACCGAACAAGGAGGACACTCATATGCTTTATCACCCCATATGAAGCATCTTGGTGGATGATGCCCCGTTGAGCACCGTTACCCCCTGGGGGCCCTCGCGTTGAACGGTCTGTGCGGTCGCGTCGGAGCAGCCGCGCTCACCGAAATCGAAGGAGTGAACGTGAAGTCTCGCATCGCGAAGGCGGCCGGTGTGGCCCTCGGCACGGGTGCCGTTGTGATCAGTGGAGCCGGTCTGGCCATGGCGGACGCGGGCGCCGAGGGCAAGGCCGTCGGCTCGCCCGGCGTCCTGTCGGGCAACGTCATCCAGGTCCCGGTCAACGTGCCGGTCAACGTCTGCGGCAACACCGTGAACGTCATCGCCCTGCTGAACCCGACGTTCGGCAACAAGTGCGCGAACCTCGACGACGGCCCGAAGGGTCACCCCGGCCCCAAGGGCTACGGCAACTGAGTTACCGCACTCACGCGAAGGCCCCCGGCGGTACACACCACCGGGGGCCTTCCCCCGTCCACCTGTCCACCTGTCACGCGTCACCGAACACCCGTCCCCCGTCCCCCGTCACCGGCGCATCAGACGTACCGGTAGATCCGGCTGTGGTCCTCCAGTTCGTCCGGCGTCATGCCCCACGGCGGCATCTCCTCGTGCCGCGCCACCACCCGCCCCCGCCGCCGGTCCCCGAGCTCAGGCGGTGACGCTGGCAGATACCGGGCCCCTCGGTGCCGCTTCTGCCAGCGGGTCCAGAGCAGGTCCACGAAGGAGTGGTGCAGCCAGAAGACGGGGTCGTTGACCGAGGCGCCGCCGAGCATGTGCCCGCCGACCCAGCGGTGCACGCGATTGTGGTTGCGCCAGGCGTCGTTGCCCTGCCCGGTCCCCCACCCTTCGAGCTTGTTCCGGAAGCCGCGGGAGGAGGTGGAGTCCCAGGGCGCCGTGTCGTACACGGGGTCCTGGAGGGCCTTCGCGAGTTCGTCCGCGGTCGGGAGGGCGAGCGGATCGTGGGGCCGGCCGAGGTCGCGCATGAGGTACTCGCCGTCGGTCATCGACTCCTTGACGACCCACTTCTTGTGCCGGTACGCGAACGGCCCGGTCGTCACCTGCCGGTCGGAGCGCCTCCCGTTGCCCCCGAGCAGGTCCTCCCCCCACAGCGAGGCGGCGGGCGTCCGGTCCTTCGTCCAGTCCCAGTACGGCACGGACACCCCGGAGTCGACCCGCCGCAGCGCCCGCTCCAGCTCCAGCAGGAACCGCCGGTGCCAGGGCAGGAAGGAGGGCGCCATATGGGCCGTACGCAGTCCGCCGTCGCCGTCCGACACGTAGTGGTCGATGTGGATGCGGACGAACTCGTCGTACTCGCCGGTGCGTTTGATCTCCAGGAACGCGCCGACGAGCCTGCGCCGCTCGGCCTTCGTCAGCGCGCTCACGTTCTTACGCGTGTACGCCATGCCCGTGACCCTCCCCCTGCCCCGCCTCCGCAGCCGCCGCGCGCAGCCGCAGTGTGCCGCCCAGTTCGTCGACGGCCCCGCGGGCGGCGGCGAGCGGCGTCGGATACGACTGGTAGTGGTCGATCATGGTCAGATAGCCGCCGTCGGCCCGCCGCATGAGGTGCAACGGCCGGTCGTCCACGGTGACCCGCCACTGTCCGGCCGGTGCGGGACCGGCGGCACCGGCGCGCCGGACCCCACTCGTCGTTTCCTCGACGCCTGAGGCGTCCTTGACCCCGCGAATCCGTCGTCCGCGGTACATCTCGTCGAACCCGGACGCGAGATCGGTCTCGGACTCAGTCCCGAACTCCGCCTCGGACTCGGCCGGTTCGCCGGACGCGGGCGGTTCGGCGCGCGACGGTCGCGAGGCCGCGACGAGCGGAGCCAGGGCGGCGGTGACGGCTGCGACGAGCAGCCCTCTCAGGACGTCTCGCCGCGTGCCGTTCTCCACTGCCACCCGTACTCCTCCATGAACTGTTGGGCCCGGACGGCCGGTCGGCCGGTCGGCCCGTTGTGTCTACAGCCCGGGCGCGAAGCCCAGGTTCGCCCCCGGTGCCGCCTGCAGAACCGGCGCGAGGAGACCGACCTCGGGCAGCTTCGGGGCCGGGAGACCGAGCTTGTCCGCCTGAGGCGCGGTCAGCGGAGCGTCCAACGAGGCACCCGGCGTCAGGGCACGCAGGTCCGACGTGGGCGTGCTGGCGGCGACGTGGTCGAAGGTGTCCCCGAGAACGCGCGGCACCGGCGTACGCAGGTCGAGGGACGGCAGGTCGCTGGTGACCGGCAGCTGCGGGACGGCCCGGTCCGGCAGCAGCCGGCCCTCGACGTACCGCGGCCCGTCGGGGTTGCCCGGCGTGGGCAGCGGCAGGGTGCCGCCGATACTGGGCATCTCCATGTTCAGCGAGTTCTCCACACCGTCCAGCGGTACGGCGACCGGGATCCCGTCGGCCGCGACGGCGGGCGTCGCGACGGCGGCCGCCACGCAGGTGACGACGGCGGCAAGAGTTCCTCGGGTGGTCGACTTCATCTCAGGTACGGGCCTTTCGGGATTCGGGGGGCTGCGTCCGAAACGCGTAACGACCCGGCCAACGACAACAGATCAAAATTCCCCCGGTGGATGCAATTGTCAGCTCGTCCAGAAGTCCCACCAACGCGTCAACACGAGCATTCCGATGATCCCCAGATGCAGGACCGGCAGCACCCACGTGAATTCGGCGAGGAATCCCTTCACCCAGCCGGGTGCGGGCAGGAATTCATTTCGTACGTTGAACGACGTGACGTACCAGAACATGACGACGGTGGCGATCCAGGCGAGGCAGCACCACAGGCACAGCGCGTTGATGCTGTAGAGCGACTCGTACTGGAGCCACGTCACGAATCCGACGCCGAACAGCGTGCCCGCGTCGAGCGTCAGCCAGTACCAGCGCGGGAACGCGGCACCGGCCAGCAGGCTCGCGCCGACGCAGATCACGATGCCGTAGGCGACCAGACCGAGCATCGGGTTGGGGAACCCGAAGGCGGAGGCCTGGTCGCTCTTCATGATGTTGCCGCAGGAGACGACCGGGTTCAGGCTGCAGCCCGGGGTGAAGTCCGGGTCCTCCAGCAGCTTGAACTTGTCGATGGTGATGACCCAGGAGGCCAGCAGTCCGGCCGCGCCCGTGATCACCAGCAGCAGGGCGAACGCGCGGCCGGCGCCCGCTGTGCGCATCGTCAGCCGCGCAGGCTGCGGGCCGGGAGGAGCGCGTGCGCCGCGCTGTTCAGGGTCTTCTCGTCGCCGGCGAAGGCGGCCAGGGCCTCCGGCGCGACGGGCTTGCCCGGCTCGGCCTCGGGCCAGGGGCGGGTGGTGAACAGGAAGTAGGCGTAGCCGCGTTCGCCGACCGCGGCGAGCCACTCCGGCGGCACGGAGCACTGGGCGTTGAGGTGGGCCATGGTGACGACGGCCTGGCCGGCCTCGACGAGGAGACTGACGGGGAAGCTGGGCTGCCGGGTGCCGTCGACGATCTCGTCGCCGACGGGCAGGCCGCTGCGGTGCAGCAGTTGCTCGACGGCGGCCGTGGAGCCCTCGGGGCCGCCCTCGCCGTCACCGAGCGAGTAGGCCAGCAGGAAGGGCATGTCGCCGTCGGGGTGTTCGCCGCTCCACGCCATCACGACGAGCGTGCCGAGGTCGGCGGCACGGAAAGAACGCGTTTCGCTTGATGTTGAGGTCACCGCGGAACCGTATCGACGCGCCGGAATGCGTCCGCTCCGTTTCTCACTCGCCCGGGGGATTTCCGGCCGGGTCTCCACACGAACGGGGGACGGTGTCGAACGGCCGGAAAGAACAATCGGAACGGCGCGAATAATCGGAGAACGGGACGAAGGGCCGGCTCCATGTGATGCGGAACCGGCCCTTCGTCACTTCCGGAGTTACGGTCGATGCCGCGTCCGGAGTTACGTCCGAAGTCACTTCTGGAGGGGAAGTCCGCCCAGGAGCCCCGTGGGACCCTCCGCCGAGTTGAGGGCCTTCGTCGCACCGTCGACGGTGTTCAGCACGGAGTCCTTGTTCGACGTGTCGAGCGCGTTCGACTGCGACTGCAGGGGCATGGCGTCCACCGGCTCGTTGGTGAGCGCGGTGAGCGCCGAGTCGAGGCCGCCGTTGAGACTGGAGGGCGTGAGGTCGGCGGCAAAGGCGGGCGCTGCGGCACCAGCGATGACCAGGGACCCGGCGACGACAGCGGCGGCCTTCAGGGACTTCATCGTGTTCCTTTCTTCGGCAACTCACGTCGCCAGAGGGAAATTTCGCTGAACTGCGCCCTGCCCAACGATCCCCGTTCCGGGCGGAAACTCCGTTCGCCGAAAATTTCTGGAAGCCACCCAATTGAAGGGTGTGTCAAATCCTCAAATGGGATCCCTCATACGAAAACAGCCGTCGGGCCGGCCCGGGTGACGGGCCGGCCCGACGGCCGGGATGTGCGGTCAGGACGGCAGCAGGCCGCCGGTGGGCAGCGGCAGCGCGCCCGTCGGCAGGGGCAGCTTGGGCAGACCCGGCAGGTTCGCCGCGGGCAGGCCGCCGCCGAGGACCGTGGCGACGACGACGTTGACGAGGCCGGTCACGACGGCCAGCGCGGCCGCCGCGACACCGGCGACGTCACCGCTGGTGGCGGCCTTGACAAGGGAGTCGACCGCGGCCTGCAGGGCCTTGAGCGCGTCGGCCTTGAGGTCGAGCGGGGCCTCGGCGACCGCACGCTCGGCGTCCTTCGGCATCGGCAGCGCGGGGGCCGCCGGAAGCTTCGGCACCTCCGGCAGCGCGGCCGGCGGGGCGACCGGCGTGACGG
>NZ_JAPWHT010000573.1:0-5725 GCF_027270795.1 Streptomyces sp. ActVer | reverse complement strand
TCTTCAACGTCACCGACTTCGCGCCCGGGGTCCTCTTCACCGCCGCGTTGAACGCGTTGAGCCCGGCCTCGGCGTCCGACCGGTCCATCTCCAGACGCATCTTCTTGTCCGGCATCTTCAGCAACTGGTCGGCGAGCGCCCTCGCCGACTCCTTGTTGCCCGTCGCACTCAACGTGGCCTTGTCCAGAGCGCTCCGGCCACGGTCGTAGACCTTCATGGCCGCCTCCCAGGAACCGGTCTCCTGGTACTTGGCCTCCATCGCCTTCATCGTGGACGACGCGATCGCATCCAACGCGGCGTTGTTCGCCCGGCCCGCCGCGGTGTCATCGTCGAGGGTGCGACCGTTCTTCTTGATCGCCTCAGAGGCGGCGTCGATAGCCTCCTCCATCGCCCGGACACCACCACGCGACTCCAAGTACGTGTTGTTCAGGGCGTGAAGGGACTGCTGGAGACCGGCGACGCTCTTCTGCTGGGCATCGAGCTTCTGCTGCACAGAGATGGCCTGAGCGCCGAACGCGCCCATCCCCTTGGCCGCGAGGTCCTGCACATCCTTCAGACCGCCAACCGTCTCCTTGTACTTCCCGAAGACCGAGTTGATGTCCTTGGTGGACCAGTTCGCCTTACGCATCGCGGTCTCAAAGACCTTGAACTGCTCGGCCGCCTCGTCCGCGTACCCGTTCTTCGCCAGATCGGCGAAGCCTTCATCGAAGACCTTGAAGTCGTCCTTCGTCGCCCCGAGGCTCTTCGTCCCGCGCACCAGGTCGTCGAGCTTCGTCACCGCTGTGTCAGCGAACGCGCCAAGCCCGGAGAACGCCAGGTACGGCTTCACCTTCTCCATGGCGGCCGACTCGGACTTCAGCTTCCCGAGCTTCGCGGTGAAGCCGTCCATGTCGCCGAACGTGCTCTTCAACTCGCCCGTGAATTTGCCCGTCACCGCGAGCGCCTTCAGCGAGGCGCTCATCTTGTCGAGGTCCGGGGGCGCGCCGCGCGCCTTGTCCGCGAGTGCATCGATCGCCAGCGCAGCAACACCCAGCACCCCGAGGCTGCCGCCGACCTTCTGCAGCGTCGACATCCGCTGCGTGACCCCGGCGATCGCCGAGCCGACCCCGGCGAACCGGGCCGCGCGTACGAACCCCGTCAGATTGGCGACCGCCCCCGCCGTGGCGACCGCCGACACCCCGGCGATACCCAGCCGCACCAGCTTCAGCGTCGCGTACAACTGCACGAACGCCGACAGCGCCTCGGCCGGCACCGCATTGACCAGCTTGGCCAGGGCGTTGACCGCGGTGAGGATGCCGACCCCGGCGTCTGACGCCGCGACGACCAGGTTGCCCAGCGCCTGGCCGAGGTTGCGGAGCGTCTCCCCGACGAGCGGCCCGGTCTCGCGGACGAACTGCATGAACTCGTGCAGCCCCCCGCCCACCTTCCCCGCGTCGAGGGCCTGCGAGAACTTGACCAGCCCGAGCGTGGCCCGCGACAGGGCACCGGAGGCGAACTCTGAGAACGACTGCATGAACCGCTCGAACCCGGCCGACTGGATGCCGCCGGCCGCCACCGCCATCAGCCGGTCCAGCTGCTCCGACGTTCCGCGCACCAAGGGCGACAGCTTCGGCAGGAGCGCGCCGAAGGTGGCGAGGCCCTTCGTCACCACGGGCATCGTGTCGCCCGCCAGCGAGCTGCTCCACTGCTTGTACTGATCCTTGAACACCGTGAACGCGGCGGCCGCCCTACGGGTGGCGGGGTCCATCTGCCGCACCTGGCGCAGGTAGTCGGCCTCCGCCTTCACCGCCTCCTCGGAGGCCTTCCCGTGCTCCTCCACGGTGTCGCGGTACTTCTTCTCCGCCGCCGACGCCTTGGCCATCACAGCGACCTGCCCGCCGAGGGCGAGGCCGAAGACGCCCACTGCCACGCCGGCCGCGCCGAGACTCGCGGCGATCGGCGCCGCCTGAGCCGCGATCGGGATCAGCGCGGGAGCAAGGAGCAGCGCCGCCTTCCGCAGGTTCTGCATGCCCCCGCTGGCACCGGACGTCGACATCCGCACGGTGCCGAGGTTGCCCCGCAGCCCTCCGAGGGTGCCGGTGAGACGCCGCATGCTGCCGTCGAGATCATCACTGTCCGAGCGCAGGGTGCGGGTGCGGTCGGAGAGATCCCCGAGCCGCGTGGCCGAGGTCTGCGCACGGGTGTTGAGACCCCTCAGGCTGTTGCTGGAGTTCGTCGACGCGTCCCGCAGATCCCGCAGCGACGCATCGGCCGCCGCAGCCCGGCCGCGCAGCGTACGAAGCGACCGGTTGAGGTCCTGCACTGCACTGTCGAGCGTACGAACGCCCGCCGCAGCCGCCACCGCCCGCGCCGAAAGCCCGTCCACCGCCCGCCCGGCATCCCGGGCGTTGTCCTTGACGCGCTGCATGGACTGGTTGAAGGACGTCAGCCCGCCCGCGGTCTGGTTCGCGACCCGTACGCGGATCTCGATGTCGTTACCCACGGCCGCCTCCCTCGGTCAGGAGGCGTTCCAACTCGGCGTCTTCCTCTTCCGTCCACCCCTCGACCAGGGGCATGCCGAGCATCGCGAAGAGAGTGACGATGTCGCCCGGAGGCCAAGTCTCCTGGTCGGCGAGATCCTCCGCCTCACACGGCACCCCGAGGTACTGCAGGAAGGCGAGGACGATCGTCAGCGCCACATGGTCGGGGCGCCCGGCCGCGCACGATCGGCGGGCCCCTTCGACGTCCTCGGCGGACCAGTGCACCGAGAAGACCATGCCCTTGCCCTCGCCCTCGGCGATGGTGATCGTCGAGCCCGACTCCTGCCGCTTCCGTCCCGCGGGCGCAGAACGCCACCTGCGGGGCCGACGCTGCTCGCGGCGGCCCACCGGACGCCACCGCCCGCCGAGGGGCACAGACGGGCCAGCAACACGGCCAGCAACGGACTCACGCCCTCGTCACGAACCGCCGCCGCATACTCCCCACGGGCACCGTCCAACCGATGCGACAACTGCCACCCAGCCACACCCGTACCGTCATCAGACGGACCGCCGACACCGAACTCCTCGGCGAACGGATCCCCGCTCACCGCCCGGCCGCCTTCGCCCGCAGCACATCCTGCGCCGCCTGATCCGCAAGCCCAGCCACCTGCCGCCACTGCGCCACCGGATGCCGCGGATTCTGCGCGGCCACCACCGACCGGGCGACCGCCGCAAGCAGCGAGCCCGCATCCGCCGGCCGCCACACCTCACCGTCGAGGTGAACGACACCGCCCACCGTGCCGCCCATGTCCTGCCCGTCGTCCGCCGACAGCCCCCGGGCTTTCAGCTCCGCCGCCGTCGACCTCACCACAGCCTCGTATCCGGCCGTCGCCGTCAGCACCTTGACCGCTGCCCGTTCCGCCTCCACGAGCGCGCTCACGGCCTCGTCACGGGCCTCGGCGAGCCGCTTCGCGACGGCCTTCCGCTCCCGCTCCCCGAACGCCTTCTCTGCGGCCCCACGCGCCCGGCTCGCGGCCTGCTCGGTGGCGTAGCGGGTACGGAGCTGACGAAGCCTGTCGCGGGCCGCGTGCGCTGTAGCCCGAGCCACCCGCAATTCCTGCACGGCCTGCTCGCTGCCCGCGTCCGCGTGGTGCGCCTCGGCCAGGTCGAGCTTCACCTCGGCCGCCTCGACCGCAGTCACCTGCTCGTCGATCTCCTGTTGAGTCAGCACAATGCATCTCCCCTGCTCGATGGCCACTATTCACGTCACGGCAGACCGAATAGCTCACCACATTCTACGCCGTCCACCTGCATAAATGCGTTAGAATGGGCGGGCGTTCGATGGCGCGGTCACGGCAAAAGGCCCGGTCCCCACTCTCAGGGGGACCGGGCCTCCGCCTTATAGGAACACGACAACAGTTACCGACAAGCGCAGGTCAACCGGTCACCCGCGAGCCGGAACTACACCACCACCTTCGCCGCACGACGCTGACGCTCCACCTCCCGAGCCCGCAACCGCCGCCGCTCCACCTCAGTCGTCCCACCCCAAACACCAGACAACCGCCGATCCGCCATCGCATAAGCCAGACACTCCACCACAACCGGACAACCCGCACACAAACGCTCAGCCCCCTCCGACGACGTACGGTCCACATGCCATCCGTCCGGGTTTGAGCGGCACGGCAGCGGCGCCGACGCCTCAATCACAAAGCTCGGGATGCCCCACCCCGCCACCGGCCACTTCACCTTCACCACGACCCCGCCTCCCTTTGAACGCGTTCAGCACCCGCCACCAACACCCACCCACCAACCCGCACCCACACCAACCACTACTGAACGGCCATTCAGTAAAACTCGGCCACGACCCCGGCCAACCCGCACCCTTACCAACCCGCAGAAAAAGCCCGGCCGGCTACGACCGCTTCAGCAGCGGGTTCCCGGCCCCGTACGTTCCGAGGTACTCGGCTGCCGCGCTGCCGTGGATCTCGTAGAAACCGACGGCCACGTTGCAGGTGGTGCAGAGCAGCGCCCGCACGACACCCGTGGCATGGCAGTGGTCGACGAAGAGGCGCTTCCCCTCGCCGGGCGCCTTGCCGCAGATAGCGCACACGCCCAGCTGCGCGTCGACAAGTGCCGTGTATTGCTCGCGGGTGAGTCTGTAGTTCGACCAGAGCTTGCGCGTGAGCCGCTCATCGGGCGTCTCTATTCGCCGCTCGCCTCTGGCGTGGCGAGCCTCACGACGGCACTCGGCGCAGTCCGGTCTGCGGCGCTTGCGCCGGCCGCCGCTGTGGAATGCGGTCACGGGCTTGGTCTTCCTGCATCGGATACAGGTCTTGGTCTTGATCGCTTCGGGTGTGTTCAGCGCGTCGAGGGTCTCGAACAGAACGGCCTGCCGCACGGCGCTGCTCCTTCGCGTGGTTGCCTGTAGGGGAGCCGGCCCCGAGTGACCCGCGGGGCCGGCCGATCTCGTACGGGTCAGTGGCCTACGTGGACCAGTTCCTTGTTGACGAGTCCGCACAGAACGTTGTGGCACTCCTGCTCCGCGGCCGTCCACGGATCCGTGGAGACCGTCGCCAGGCGCTCCCGCTCGATGGCCTCGGCCGCGTCGGACAGTTCGGCGGCGAGCCGGTAGACCGGGGCGAGGTTCATGCCGACCGGTGTCTCAGCGCTGCGGAAGAAGTAGGCGAGCCACGCCTGGACCGCGTCCCGCACGTCGCTGGGCTCGGCCTGGAGTTCGCCGCTGTCGAGGCGACGCAGGCGGTTGAGGGTGCCGTCGAGGATCTTCAGGTCCTCGGTGCCGACCGTGCTCTCTTCCTTGGCGTAGAAGAGGTCGGTGTCGAGGCCCTCGATCATGCTGGGGATGACCTCGTTCCACAGCTTGGTGATGCGGGCCGTGGTGAGTGCGTCGGTTCGGAGGATGGTGCCGTGTCGCATGGTGCTCTCCCTTGTCGGGGTTGGCCGGCCGCTCGGATCGGCGGCCGGAAGTGTGTGGGTCAGGCCGCGTCGTCCGGTTGCTCGTCGTCGGCCTGGCGCTGCTCGGCTTCGGCGAGGTTCCGCAACTTGCGTGCGTGCCGTGCGGCGAGGCCTCGGCGGCGCGCGGTCGACAGCTCGTCACGCCGCTCCTTCGCGGCCTGGACCTTGACGCGGGCGGCGGCTATGCGGGCCTGCACCTGCTGCTCGACGTACGAGACGGGCTCATCCATGGCGCGCCTCACACCGCGATGAACAGTTGCGGAAGACCCGAAAGGATCTGCCACGACCGCTCG
>NZ_JAPWHT010000572.1:0-5727 GCF_027270795.1 Streptomyces sp. ActVer | reverse complement strand
CCTGCTTCGTGGTCGCCGAGCGCGTCCGGGTGGTCAGCCGCAGCGCCCGTACGCCGGACGCGCCGCCCGTGGAGTAGACGGCGGCCGACGACGGCTCGTACACGGTCCGTACGCTGCCTCACGAGGCCCGCCCCGAGCCGGGTACGACCGTGTACCTGGTGGCGCGTCCGGGCGCCGCCGACTGGCTGTCCGAGGAGCGGGTCCTCTCGCTGGCCCGGGACTTCGGATCGCTGCTGCCGTACGACGTACGGGTGGGCGACGAGGCGGTCACGGACCTCCCCGCGCCCTGGGACCGCGCGTACCCGAGCCCCGCCACCCGGAGGGTGGCCCTGGGGCGGCACTGCCACGACCTGTTCGGGTTCACGCCGCTGGACTCGATCGACCTGGACGTGCCGCTCGCCGGGATACGCGGGGTGGCGTACGTGCTGCCGTCCGCGGTCAGTCCCGCCCAGCGCGCCGGTCATCGCGTGCACCTGAAGGGCATGCTGCTCACCGAGCGGGCCGAACAGCTGCTGCCCGACTGGGCGTTCTTCGTGCGCTGCGTCCTCGACACGGACAGCCTGCGGCCCACCGCGTCCCGGGAGGCGCTGTACGAGGACGAGGCCCTGGCGGGCGTACGGGAGGCGCTGGGCGAGCGGATCAGGGCCTGGTTGACGGGGCTCGCGGCCGGTGATCCCGAGCGGCTCGCGGCCTTCCTGTCGGTGCACCACCTGGGCGTGAAGTCCCTGGCGCGGCACGACAGCGAGATGCTGCGCACGATGCTGCCGTGGCTGCCCTTCGAGACGACGGACGGGCAGCTGTCCCTGGAGGAGTTCGCCCAGCGGCACCCGGTGGTGCACTTCACGCGGACCGTGGAGGAGTACCGCCAGGTCGCGCCGATCGCGTCCGCTCAGGGCGTGGGTGTCGTCAACGGCGGCTACACGTACGACAGCGAGCTGGTCGAGGCGCTGCCCTCGGTGCGGCCCGGGACGGTCGTGGCGCAGCTGGACGCCGACACGGTGACCGCGCATCTGGACTCGGTCGACCCGGCGGTCGAGCTGGCCCTGTCGGCCTTCCTGGGGGCCGCGCGGGCCAAACTCGACCCCCTGGGGTGCGATGTCGTTCTGCGCGCCTTCCACCCCCTCTCCGTGCCCGCGCTGCACCTGGACGACCGGGCGGCCCGCCACGAGCAGGCGCGCGCGGAGGCCGAGGAGCAGGCCGACGACCTGTGGGCGGGCATCCTCGGCTCGCTGCGGGGCAGCGCCCCGCGCGCGCGGCTGGTGCTCAACCACCTCAACCCGCTGATCCGGAAGATCAGTTCGCTCGACGACCGGGAGCTGATCGGGACGGCGACGGAGTCCCTCTACGGTCAGGCCCTGCTGATGGCGCAGCGTCCACTGCGACCGGCGGACTCGGCGCTCCTGAACCGGGCGTTCATCGGCCTCCTGGAGTGGGCCACCCACAGCGACTCCCCGGAGGAGGGCCCCCGATGAGCCGGACCGGTGAAAACATGGACTTCGACGCGCTGCGCCGGGCGATGCAGGAGAACTACGAGCAGCCGGAGGGCCCGGCCCGCAACGCGCGCGCGGAACTCCTGCTCGCCGAGGCCGAGAAGCTGAACATCCCGCTCGCCGTGATCGAGGCGCTCGGCCACCAGCTGAAGGTCTACAACTACAGCTCCGAGAAGGACAAGATGTTCGTCCCCTTCGCGCGCCTGCTGCGCATGTGGGACGAACGGCCCGAGGACTTCGACGAGTACGAGACCCACTCCCTGCACTGGGTCTTCAAGTGGGTGTCCTCCGGAATGGTCGGCCAGCCGCACGTTCCGCTCGCCTCCATCGAGAAGTGGCTCGGCGAGATGGAGCACCGCTACCGGCTCGCCGGTCACTCCGAACGGGCGGTCCGCAGCACCGAGTTCACGGTCGCGCGGTCCATCGGGGACGTGGGGCGGGCCGAGCGGGCGTACACCGCATGGCTGGCCGCCGACCGGGACAGCATGGCCGACTGCCACGCCTGCGAACTGCACGACCAGGGCTGGTGGCGGGCCGAGCAGGGTGCCGACGACGAGGCGCTTGAGCTGTGGCGGCCCGTCCTGGAGGGCGAGTACACGTGCGCCCACGAGCCGCACGCGGTCCTCGCGTCCTCGCTGGTGCCCCTGCTGCGGCTGGGCCGCCTGGACGAGGCGCGGGCCCACCATCTGCGCGGCTTCCGGCTCGTACGCCCCATGGAGAGCATGCGCGGCGCGTACGCGGACCATGTGGAGTTCTGCACGCTCACCGGCAACGAGGCACGGGCCCTTGAGCTGCTGGCGGAACGTCCCGCCTACTTCACGGACGCCGGGGAACCGCGCAGCCGGATGGACTTCCTGGCCGTGGTCGCCCTGCTGACGGACCGGCTGACCTCGCTCGGACTCGGCGCGCAGACCGTGCCCGGACCGGCCGGCCGCACCTGGACCGCGGCCGAACTCGCCACCCACGCGCGCGTGGAGGCCCTTTCGCTGGCGGGCCGCTTCGACGAGCGCAACGGCACGGCGTACGTGAGCGGACGCGTCCGGGAGCGCATGGACCAGCCGCCGCTGGTGGAGCGGCTGCCCCTGGGCATACGCACGACACCGACCGTGGCCGCTCCCGTGCGGCCCGCGCCGGCCCCGTCCGCGGATGCCGACTCCGGTGCCGGTGAGCCAGATCTGGCCGCGCTGCTCGCCGAGGCCCGTCGGCCCTCGGCCGCCCTGCACCCGGACTCCGTAGCGGCATGGGCCGCGGTCGCGGAGGCGGCCGGCGACGAGGAACTGACTCCCCGCGACCGCGCGGAGCTGACCGACCACGAGGCGATGGGCCTCGGCCCCGAGGGCGTGGAGCTGTTCGCCCGCGCCGCCGAGCTGTACGAGGCGGCGGGCGACCCGGGCGAGGCCCTGGCGGCACGCGCGCGTGGAGCGTACGTACTGGCCCTCTCCGGCCGGACCCGCGAGGCACTGGCCGCGGTCTCGGAGCCGTACGAGCGGGTGCTCTCCCTCTTCGCGGAGGGCGGGACCGGGGTCCAGCAGGCCGCCTCGGTGCTGGTGGGACGGGCGCGCATCCTGCTGCAGCGGGTCCACGAGGCGGCGGAGACGAACGGGGCGGGAGACGGCTCCGCGGCCCTGGCAGCCGCGGAGACCGCCGCCCGGGAGCTGCTGGCCCTCGCCGGGCCGGAGGCCGGGAACGACGTCCTGGTCGCCTCCCGGGCCGCTGAGGCGCAGGCCACGCTCGGAGAGCTCGCCGCGCACGCCGGGGACGCGGAGAGGGCCGCGGAGCTGCTCACGCGGGCCTCGGAGGCGTTCGTGGCGGCCGGGCTGCCGTGGTTCGCGGTGGAGTACGAGGCCCGGCTCACCGGAATCGCACGCCACCTGGGCGACGCCGAAGGGGCAGAGCGCGCGGCCAGGGCGGCGCTGGAGCACGGCGCGGATTTCCTGGAGCCGACCGGTCACGCCCAACTGCACCTCCAGCTGGCCGAGATACTCGGCGCCACCGGACAGTTCGGTCCCGCCGCCGACCACGCCCTGGAGGCGTCGCACTGGGCCGACGAGGGCGGCGAGGGGCCCACGCTCGGCGCCTGGGCCAGACATCAGCTCGGCGGCTTCCTGATGCGTCGGGGGAGCTGGGCCGAGGCCGCGGAGGTCCTGGAGTCGGCGCTGCCGGAGCTGAGCGCGCAGACGCACGGCGACGGGGCGATCGTGCAGACCCACTGGTGGCTCGGCGACTGTCTCACCGAGCTCGGCGAACACCGCGAGGCCGCCGAACACTGGCTCCAGGCGGCCGAGATCGCCCGGCAGTGGCCCGAGCAGCGCGACCACGCGATGCTCGCCCATCTCGCCGCCGAGGCCCTCGGCCACGCGGAGCTGCTCCCGGAGGCGGAGCAGGCCTACGCGCGCGCCGGTGACCTCTGGCGGTCCCTCGGCAACGTCCACGGGCTGATCCGCTCCCTGCGGGCGCGCGCGTGGCTCGCGGTGCGCGAGGAGGGCTCGGGGCTCGACACGGCACGCGAGTTGATGGGCGAAGCGGTCCGCGCGTGCCAGGACGAGGTGCCCGAGGACGACGAGGCGCGCGGGCAGCTCGTCGCCGAACTCGCGCAGACGCACCGGCAGTTCGGCGACCTGGTCGCCCGCTCCGCGCCGGACGACGCCGACGACGAGGCGATCTACGCCCTGTTCGAGGAGGCCCTGGCCCACGTCACGCTGGCCGTCGCGGGCTTCCTCTCCCTCGGCGAGGACGCCCTGCACAGCCGTACCGGCGCCCAACTGGCCGCGGGCTGGCTGGAGGCGGACCTGGAGCACCCCGACCGGGCGGCTGCACGCGCGCGTGAGGTGCTCGCCGCGTACGCACAGGGGGACGGCGCGGACGAGACGGTGGTGGCGCGGCGGGCCGAGGCGGAGCGGTTGCTGCGGGCGACGGAGTCGACCGCGTAGGGCTCCGCGGGGCGCTCCGCTTTGGGGGCCGGTTCTTGTCTGCGGGCCCGCTGTGGCTGGTCGCGCCCACGCGGCGGAGCCGCAAATGTCACAACCCCGCGCCCCTGTCGGGGCGCGACCGAGCCTGCTACTCCACACCGATCAGCAGCAGGGCCCCCTGGCGGCCGCCGCGGTACACGACCGTGTCCACGGCCAGGTAGGACTCACGGACTCGGGATTCGAGGTGGGCCGCGATCGTGTCGGGGGCCTCGTCGCCGAGGACCAGGGTGACCATCTCGCCGCCCGCCGCGAGCATGCGGTTCAGGACCGCCTCGGCGGTCGCCGTGACGTCGGAGCCGATCACGGCGACGTCGCCCTCGATGAGACCGAGGATGTCGCCTGCCTGGCAGATGCCGGCCATGGTCCAGGACTGGCGTTCCGCGACCTCGACCTCGGCGTACCGGGTCGCACCGGCGGCCGAGGTCATCGCGACGACGTCCTCGTCGAAGCGCCGCCCGGGCTCGTGCACGGCGAGCGCCGCGATGCCCTGCACCGCGGACCGGGTGGGGATCAGCGCGACCCTGACGCCCTCGGTGCGGGCCTGCTCGGCCGCCGCGGCCGCCGTGTGGCGCAGCTCTGCGTCGTTCGGCAACAGCACCACCTCGCGCGCGTGGGCCCGCCGTACGGCCCCGACGAGCTCGCCGCTGGCGGGCGGCTCCCCGGGGCGCGCGAGGACGGTGGTGGCCCCCGCCTCGGTGTAGAGCCCCGCGAGGCCCTCTCCGGGGACGACGGCGACGACCGCGCGCTGGGCCCGCTCCCGGACCGGCCGGCTTCCGGCACCCGTCGTGTGTGCGTCGTCGAGCCCGAAGTGCGTGATCCGGATCCGGTACGGCCGCCCGGCCTCGACACCCGCCTCCACGGCCGCGCCGGCGTCGTCGACGTGCACGTGGACGTTCCACAGGCCGTCCCCGCCGACCACGACGAGTGAGTCGCCGAGTGCGTCGAGCCGGTCCCGCAGCCGCGTCACCGCCGCGTCCTCCGCCTCCAGGAGGTAGATGACCTCGAAGGCCGGACCGCCCTCGTCGGGAGCGGGGGTTCCGTCCGCGCACTCCCCCACCTCTCCGAGGGGTTCCATCACAGTGGCGTCCACGCGCGCGCGGGGCGCTGTCGTGTCCGAACCAGCCCCCACGCGCGCGTGCCCCGCGAGAACCGGCACCGCCGCTGCTGCCGGCGCCTCGCCCGTGAACGTCTCCACCAGCGCACCCGCACCCAGGGCCTGACCGTCCTGCACACCAAGACCCTCGCCTCCGAACGCCGCATCGCCCTCC
>NZ_JAPWHT010000571.1:0-5745 GCF_027270795.1 Streptomyces sp. ActVer | reverse complement strand
GAAGGGGCGTCACGTCGATCGCCGCGGACCGCTGGGGGGCCGTGTCGGTCGCCGTGGACCGCTGGGGGCTCACGTCGGTCGCGGTGGCCTGCGCGTGCGGCCGTACGGTCTCCGCGGGTTGCGTGGCCTTCGCGGGCCTCGCGGATATCGGTGCGGTCGCGGCGGCCGTGCGCTCATGACCGCCGACCGCCTCGGACTTCCCCCGGGCCTCGCCCTCCTGCCCGGCGTCACCCTTGGCGGGGGCACCCGTCACGGTGCTGCCGGCCGCGGACGCGCCCTTGGCGGAGCCGTTCGGGGAACCGTTCGGCCGGGGCGCCCGCTTGCCGGGGCCTCCCGGCGAGGGCGAACCCTTGGGGCCGCCGCCCTTCGTGGTGGCCCGCTTGACCGGACCGCCCTTCGCGGAGGCGCTCGGTGCGGAGCCGCCCGTGGCCGCGTCCTCCTGAGCCGAACCGCCCTCGGCGGACGCGGACTCGGCAGCTGAATCGGCCGCCTCGGGGGCGGTGTCCTCGGCCTCGGTCTCGACCTTGGTGTCGGCCTTGGTGTCGGCCTTGGCCTCGGCCGCAGAGGAGTCGTCCGTCGCCGAATCCGTCGTGGAGTCGACCGTCGTGGAGTCGGCCGTCACCGACTCGTTCTCCGCCGTCACGTCCTCAGCAGGCGCGCCGTCCTCGGACACGTCCTCCGCGGAGTCGTCCGCCGAACCCGCGCCTTCGGTCGCACCGGAGGCGCCGGGCGCATCGGCCGCATCGACAACTGCGCCCTTCGCGAGCCGGTCCAGCGCCGCGTTGGCCTTCACGTAGAGGACCGAGGCCGCCGCGGACGCCGCGAGGGCGGCCTGGACCGTCGCCGCGGTCGCCTCCGGAACCGCGTCCTGGGCGGAGGCGGATGCCGTCTCGTCCGTATCCGGCGGTATCGAAGCCGCGGCGGGCAATGCCCTGGCCGGAGCCGTCGCCTCTATCTCAAGGAGCCGGCGGCCCTCCAGCGCGGTGGCACGCTCGGTCTCCGCCGTGGCGTACCGCCGCAGCAGAGCGGCGTGTTCGTTGCGCAGCCCCTGCAACTCGGCGCGCTTCGCGCGGAGCCGCTGCTCCAGCTTGGTGCGCAGCTCGCGCGACTCGTCGAGGTCGGTCTCGAGTTCGGCGGCCCGCTCCTCGTGACGCCACTCGTCGCTCGCCCGCGCGCGCGTGAGGTCCGCGACCCGTTTGCCCGCCGCCGCGTCCCAGCGGCGCATGACGACCGCGCCCGCGACAGCCGTGGCCGCGGCACCCGCGGCCAGCCCTCGGAGCACCAACGTTTCGGAGAACAGCCATGGCCCCGCGGCGCAGACGGCGGAGACGCCTGCGATCGCCGAGGGGGGCAACAGCCGGTGCAGAGGTGGGGAATGGCGGTGACGTCCTCGTGGCATGGCCAGAAACTTACCGCGCGTAGGCGAATCGTGGTGCCCCGCGGGGCAAAAACACAGCCACACCGAGACCTTCTCACCGCACCATCACCGGGCAATCTCCGCACCGGCCACTCGACGACCACGACTTCGGTCCCTCATCGGCCGCCCCAACTGCCACTGCACAGGCCGCTGTTTCTTGATCGCCCCTTCTCCCGAATCAACCCTTCTCCTGCGGATTGCGGAATTCCGAGTGGGGTTCTTGAGGCTTTCTCCCGGCGTCCGGGAAAGACAGTCATCGGTCGCTCATCGGTCGCTCAGCCGTCCACTGATCCACTGCAGGGTCGCCGGGATCTCGCGCCGCCAGGTGTTGAAGTTGTGTCCTCCGCTGTCGAGGATGATCGACGAGATCCGGGTCGGCTTCTTCGCCTGCACCAGGTCGATGAACCGCAGCGTCTCCTGGTAGTTGCTCTCGCCGTTCCTGCTGCTGCTGACGAGCAGTGAGGTGTCGGGCGCGGGCTTGTGCTTCAGGTACCACATCAGGTCGGCGCGGTTCTTCAACTCCTCGTTCCCATGGAAGAGGTCGCCCGTCGTGGGGTCGCTCGGCGCCCTGTAGTAGGGGGAAAGGCCCGCCCCGGCGGCGTATGTCTCCGGGTGGTGGATCGCGAGCTTCAGCGCGCAGTAACCGCCCGTTGAATCGCCGACGATTCCCCAGCTCCCGGGCTTTTTGCCCACCCTGTAGTGGTGCGATACCGCGTCGGGCAGGTCCTTGGCGAAGAACGACTCGGTCTTCGGGCCGCCGGGAACGTCCACGCATTCCGTGTCGCGCGGCGGCGCGACGGTCGGCCGCATCATGACCAGGATCATCGGCTGCATCGTGCCGTTCTTCGCCAGCCGGTGGGCGGTCTGCGGATAGTGCAGACCCTTGATGAGCGCCTCGGCGGTACCCGGATAGCCGGTCAGTACGACAGTCGCCGGGAACGTACGGGTGCGGTACTGCGGCTGGAAGTACTCGGGCGGCAGATAGACGTACGCCGGAGACGCGATATGGGTCCGCCTGCCCACGATGTCGACCTTCTGGATCTGACCGCCGATCTGCGGCCGCGTCCCTCCGGAGACGTTCACCTGTCGTGTGTCGACCACTTGGAGCGGACCGTTCGTGCCTGCGGCGTCATGGTCGACCACGATGCCCTGGCCCGACTCCTGGCCGAACAGGTCGGCCCAGCTGGCGTAGAACCCGAAAGCCTGGTTGGCGCCGAGGCCGATCGACGCGAAGATCGCGACCTGGGTGGCCAGCAGGAGGCCGATCCGCCCCGACACGGCACGCCAGTTGCGACGCGCGAGCCGCGGCCACCACCACACCGTGCCGACGAACAGCAGCACCGCGAAGAGGACCGCGAATGCCAGCACCTTGTTGCTCGTGAGACCCATGGGCTGTTCCTGCCTGCGCTTTCCGGCCGGTGACCGGCGCCGCTTCCTTCACGGCGCCTTGCCCCGGTCTTTCCTTGCCCTTTGAAACGGTTTTCCGATGGGGAGTGAACCTGTCTCCCCAAGACACCGTCCTAGAGGGCGCAATGTCGCCGGATGCCGGATTGGCACCGGATTCAAGGTCTCTCGCGGAACTACGGGATGCGATGTCTGTCAGGATAGATGGGGAAATATCGGGTGAGGTTCCGGCTCGAACGGGCCGACTGCGGGGCGTACTCCGCGGTCCGCGCCCCGAGGCCGTTCCCGCCCTGGTCGCCAGGGCCTGCACGCTCGTAGGGCTCCTGGACATCGCGGCGGGTGTCTTCCCGCGCTTCCGCAACAGCCGTATGCACACGCTCGCCGAGGTGCTGCCGGGCGCGTTCGGTCCGTTCGCGGCCGCCCTGTCCCTCAGCGCGGGCGTCCTGCTGCTGCTCCTCGCCCACGGTCTGCGCCGGCGCAAGCGGCGGGCGTGGCGGGCCGCCGTGATCCTGCTCCCGGCGGGCGCCCTCGCCCAGTTCACCTACCGGCACTCGCTCATCGGGGTCCTCATCTCGCTGGCGCTGCTCGCCCCGCTGCTGCGCCACCGGAGTGAGTTCAAGGCGCTGCCCGACCCGCGCAGCCGCTGGCGGGCCCTCGCCAACTTCGTCCTCATGGGCGCGGGTTCACTCCTGCTCGGCCTGGTCATCGTCAGCGTCCACCCCAACCGGATGGTCGGCAATCCGAGCCTCGCGGACCGCATCAGCCATGTGCTGTACGGCCTGTTCGGCTTCGAGGGGCCGGTCGACTACCAGGGCACCACGTCCTGGACGGTGGCCTTCTCCCTCGGCGCGCTCGGCCTGCTGACCGCGGTGACCACCATCTACCTGGCCTTCCGCCCCGAACACCCGGCCGCACGCCTGACGGAGGACGACGAGACCCGGCTGCGCGCCCTCCTGGACAAGCACGGCGGCCGCGACTCGCTCGGCCACTTCGCGCTCCGCCGCGACAAGGCGGTCGTCTTCTCGCCGAGCGGCAAGGCGGCGGTGACGTACCGCGTCGTCTCCGGAGTGATGCTCGCCAGCGGCGACCCGATCGGCGACGTCGAGGCCTGGCCCGGCGCGATCGAACGCTTCATGGACGAGGCGAAGGCCCACTCCTGGACGCCCGCCGTCATGGGCTGCTCCGAGACGGGCGGCGAGGTCTGGACCCGCGAGACCGGCCTGGACGCCCTCGAACTGGGCGACGAGGCGGTGGTGAAGGTCGCGGATTTCTCCCTGGCCGGACGCGCGATGCGGAACGTACGCCAGATGGTGAAGCGCATCGAGCGAGCCGGTTACGAGACCCGCGTACGGCGCATCCGTGACCTCAGCGAGGGCGAGCTGGACCGGATCCGGAGCGCCGCGGAGGCCTGGCGCGGCACGGACACCGAGCGCGGCTTCTCCATGGCGCTCGGCCGCATCGGCGACCCGGAGGACGGCGACTGTCTCATCGCCACGGCCCACAAGGAAGACACCGTTCCAGGCCCGTACGGCGACCTGAAGGCCGTACTCCACTTCGTCCCCTGGGGCACCGACGGGGTCTCCCTGGACCTCATGCGCCGCGACCGCTCGGCGGACCCCGGCATGAACGAGCTCCTCATCGTGGCGGCCCTCCAGGCGGCCCCCCGTCTGGGCGTCGCCCGTGTCTCCCTGAACTTCGCGATGTTCCGCTCGGCCCTGGCCCGCGGCGAGAAGATCGGCGCGGGCCCCGTCCTGCGGGCCTGGCGCGGGCTGCTGGTGTTCCTCTCCCGCTGGTTCCAGATCGAGTCGCTGTACAAGTTCAACGCGAAGTTCCGCCCCTGCTGGGAGCCCCGTTTCGTCGTCTACCGCTCCTCCCGCGACCTCCCCCGCATCGGCTTCGCCGCCATGCAGGCCGAGGGCTTCGTGAACCTCGCCCTCCCCCGCCTCCTGCGCCGCCGGGCCCCGGCCCCGCGCCCCTGCGCCCACGCCGTGACGGAACGAGACGTACGAGCGGCGTAACCGCCTCCGCACCCCCGCCCCCACCCCACCAACCCCGACCGCCACGCGACGCCCACCCCCGCGCCGCGCGGCGGTCGGTTGCTTTCTGGGCTCGTCAGGGGGGCCGAGGCCTTGGACCCGAACCTTGAAGCCCGATCCACGGGTGGGTGGGCGGGAAACCAGCCGCGAAGCGGCAATAGGCCACAGCCACAGACAACGACCAGCCGCCGAACAAGACGAGCCCCCCACCACCAAGGCCGACCAACCGCCAACCGCCGGGGGCCTAGGCTGGGGACATGAGCAAAAGGAGCGGGCGCAGCCAAGTCGCGGGCCTCCCTGAGTGGGACCGCTGCGCGGTCATGGGCGTCGTGAACGTGACCCCCGATTCCTTCTCGGACGGCGGCCACTGGTTCGACACGACCGCCGCTGTCAAGCACGGCCTCGACCTGGTCGCGGAGGGCGCGGACCTGGTCGACGTGGGCGGCGAGTCCACCCGCCCCGGCGCCGCCCGCGTGGACGAGGCGGAGGAGCTCAAGCGCGTCATCCCGGTGGTCCGGGGCCTCGCCTCGGAGGGCGTCACCGTCTCGGTCGACACGATGCGTGCCTCCGTGGCCGAGCGCTCGCTCGCCGCGGGCGCCGTCCTCGTCAACGACGTCAGCGGCGGCCTCGCCGACCCGGCGATGATCCCTGCCGTCGCGGCCGCGGGCGCCCCCTTCGTGGTCATGCACTGGCGCGGCTTCCTCCAGGGCAGCACCGTACGGGGGTCGTACGTGGACGTCGTCGCCGAAGTCGTCGCCGAGCTCCACGCGCGCGTGGAGGCCGTTCTGGCGGGCGGTGTCGCCGCGGACCGCATCGTCGTCGACCCGGGCCTCGGCTTCTCCAAGGAGGCCGAGCACGACCTGATCCTGCTCGCCCACCTCGACCGTC
>NZ_JAPWHT010000570.1:0-5770 GCF_027270795.1 Streptomyces sp. ActVer | reverse complement strand
TCCAGTGCGCGGACAAGCCGGGCCGGCTCTCGATCGCCGAGTTCCAGCCGACGATGTACCGCATCGGCTGCACCATGGCCGGCGGTTCGTCGGGCGGCGGCTGGTTCCGGGTCGTCGGCGGCAAGACCGTGCTCGTCTCGAACACCTCGATCGGCCCGACCGACAACACCTGGCTCGCGGGACCGCAGCTGGGCCAGGGCGCCAAGACGCTCTTCGACAACATGAGCAAGGAGTACGGCGACAAGTAGGCGCCCGTACGCCCGCCGGGCCCGGCACGGCGGGCCCGGCGGGCCTGCTGTGCCGGCGCCACGCCCACGGCATCCGCGCCACGCATACGGCGAAGGCCCGCCCCCTTCTGCAGGGGGCGGGCCTTCGCAGTTTTCGATCAAAGCAGACCGATCAGACAGCCGGCACCGGAACGTACGCCTGCAGCTCCGCCGCCAGTTCCTCGTGCACCCGCACCTTCAGCAGGGTGCCCTCCGGGGTGTGCTCCTCGGAGATCACCTCGCCCTCGGAATGGGCGCGCGCGACCAGCCGGCCGAGCGTGTACGGGACGAGCGCCTCGATCTCGACCGCGGGGTGCGGCAGTTCGATGTCGATGAGCGCGAGCAGCTCGGCGATGCCCTGGCCCGTACGGGCCGAGACGGCGATGGACCGCTTCTCGTTCCGCATGAGCCGCTGGAGCACCAACGGGTCGGCCGCGTCCGCCTTGTTGATCACCACGATCTCGGGCACCTTGGTCGCGCCCACGTCGCGGACGACCTCGCGCACGGCGGCCAGCTGCTCCTCCGGCGCCGGGTGCGAACCGTCCACCACGTGCAGGATCAGGTCGGCGTCGCCGACCTCCTCCATCGTGGAGCGGAACGCCTCGACGAGGTGGTGCGGCAGGTGCCGGACGAAGCCGACGGTGTCCGCGAGTGTGTAGATCCGCCCGCTGGGCGTCTCGGCACGGCGCACGGTCGGGTCGAGGGTGGCGAACAGCTCGTTCTGCACCAGCACGCCCGCGCCCGTGAGGCGGTTGAGCAGCGAGGACTTGCCGGCGTTGGTGTAGCCGGCGATCGCCACCGAGGGCACCTTGTTGCGGCGGCGCTCCTGGCGCTTGATCTCGCGGCCGGTCTTCATGTCCGCGATCTCCCGGCGCATCTTCGCCATCTTCTCGCGGATACGGCGCCGGTCGGTCTCGATCTTGGTCTCACCGGGACCACGGGTGGCGAGGCCGCCGCCCTTGCCGCCGCCCATCTGACGGGACAGCGACTGACCCCAGCCTCGCAGCCTCGGCAGCATGTACTGCATCTGCGCGAGCGCGACCTGCGCCTTGCCCTCTCGGGACTTGGCGTGCTGGGCGAAGATGTCGAGGATCAGGGCCGTACGGTCGATGACCTTGACCTTGACGACGTCTTCGAGGTGGATCAGCTGGCCGGGCGAGAGCTCACCGTCACAGATGACGGTGTCCGCGCCCGTCTCCAGCACGATGTCCCGCAGCTCGTGGGCCTTGCCGGAGCCGATGTAGGTGGCCGCGTCGGGCTTGTCGCGGCGCTGGATGACGCCGTCGAGCACGAGCGCGCCCGCCGTCTCGGCGAGGGCGGCCAGCTCCGCGAGGGAGTTCTCCGAATCGGTCGCGGTCCCGGAGGTCCACACACCGACGAGCACCACGCGCTCCAGGCGGAGCTGTCGGTACTCGACCTCGGTGACGTCCTCGAGCTCGGTGGAGAGGCCCGCGACGCGGCGCAATGCCGCACGCTCGGAGCGGTCGAACTGGTCGCCGTCCCGGTCTCCGTCGACCTCGTGGCTCCAGGCGACGTCCTCTTCCATCAGGGCATCGGCCCGAAGACCGTCGGGGTAGTTCTGCGCGAAGCTCTGCGTGTCCTGGGAAGGGGAAGAAGAGGAGGTCATTGGGTCCTTACGTCGATGGGGATACCTGTGGGACGACGGACTTCCATCCGACATTCACGACAACGTCCGGGGCCGCCGGGAGATTCCCGTCCGGATTCCGGAGGGCCGTGCCGCCGACCCGGAGTGGCGCCGACGTGAAGATGTTCGCACGGCACGGCCCGTCTCGTCACCGGATTTTTGGTGGCTATCGCTTGGGCTTGGTGGGCTTCTCGGCGGGCTTCTCGCTGCGCCAGTCGGGGTGGCCAGGCATGGGTGGGGTCTTCTCCCCGTAGAGCCATGCCTCGAAGAATCCGCTCAGATCACGGGCCGCGATTCCCGAGGCGAGGCGCATGAAGTCCGCGGTGTCCGCGACCCCGTCGTGGTGGATGCTCACCCAGGTCCGCTGCAGCTGCTCGAAGGAGCGGCGGCCGATCTCCTCGCGGAGCGCGTACAGGACCAGGGCACTGCCGTCGTAGACGTTGGGGCGGAAGATGCTGAGCTTCTCGCCGGGCGCGGCCCCCTTGGGCGCGGCGGGCGGGCCTCCCGTGGCGCGCCAGGTGTCGGAGGCCCGGTAGGCGGCGCGCATCCGTGCCTCCATGGGCTTGCCGGCCTTCTCCTCGGCGTAGAGGGCCTCGTACCAGGTGGCGTGGCCTTCGTTGAGCCACAGGTCGGACCAGGTGCGCGGGGAGACGCTGTCGCCGAACCACTGGTGCGCCAGTTCGTGCACCATGATCGCCTCGACGTACCACTTCGGGTACTCGGGCCGCGTGAAGAGCTCCTTCTCGAAGAGGGAGAGTGTCTGTGTCTCCAGTTCGAACCCGGTGCGGGCCTCGGCGATCAGCAGCCCGTACGTCTCGAAGGGGTAGTCACCGACCTTCTCCTGCATCCAGTCGATCTGGTCGGGTGTCTTCTTGAGCCACGGTTCCAGTGCCTCGCGGTCCTTGGTGGGCACCACGTCGCGTACGCGCAGACCGTCCGGCCCGCTCCGGTGCAGCACGGAGGAGCGGCCGATGGAGACCTGGGCCAGTTCGGTGGCCATGGGGTGCTCGGTCCGGTACGTCCAGGTGGTCGCCGCGTCGCGGCGGTTCACGCCCAGGGGCAGCCCGTTGGCGACGGCCGTGTAGCCGTTGGGCGCGGTGACCCGGATGGTGAACAGGGCCTTGTCCGAGGGGTGGTCGTTGCTCGGGAAGACCCGGTGGCCGGCGTCGGCCTGGTTGGCCATCGCGAGGCCGTCCTCGGTCCGCACCCAGCCGCTGTCCTGGTCCTTGGTCGACACGGGGTTGCTGTCGTGGCGCACGGTGATCCGCATCCGGACGCCGGGCAGCAGCGGCTCCGCGGGCGTGACCACCAGGTCCTCCCCGGAGCTCCGGAACTCCGCCGGCTCGCCGTTGACCTCGACGGATCGCACCGTTCCGTGCGAGTAGTCAAGATTGACCTGCTCCAGCCAGTCTGTCGTCCTGGCCACGATCGTGGTGACGGCCGGCAGCGGCTTGCTGTTGCTGCCGGGATAGGTGAAGGAGAGGTCGTACGACGTGACGTCGTACCCGGGGTTGCCCAGGTGCGGGAACAGCCGGTCGCCGATGCCGAGCGGGGGCGGGGCGGGGGCGCTCGCGGCGATGAGGCAGACGGAGGCGGCGGAGGCGAGGAACGCCGTACGGAGCCGTCGGGGGGCCTTCTGGCGTGTGGTCCCGGTACGGGGCGTGGTCCTGGGGGTGCGCAGCATGGACCACGGCTATCAGCGACCGCCCGCCCTACGGCGACGACTCGCGCCGAGCCCACCCGAACGGGCGCTTTCCGCCGAGTCGCTGCTCTACGGAGTTGTCGTCTGGTGCTGTGCGCGGCCCACGTCGAAGACACCCGGGACGTTGCGCATCGCCCGCATCAGCACGGGAAGGTGGGCGGCGTCCGGGAGTTGGAGCGTGTAGGTGTGGCGCACGCGCTGCTGGCTGGGCGGTTCGACGGTCGCCGAGACGATGTCGACACCCTCCAGGGCGATGGCCTCGGTGAGGTCGGCAAGCAGGTGGGGCCGGCCGAAGGACTCGACGAAGAGCGTGACGCGGCACTCCGAGGTGTCGCCCCAGCGCACTCCGACCTCCGTGCGCCCGAGGTCCTTCATGCGCGTCACGCCCGCGCACTCGACGCGGTGCACGGTCACCACTCCGCCGCGTACGGCGAAGCCCGTGATGTCGTCGGGCGGCACAGGCGTACAACAGCCCGCGAGGCGTACGGCCGCGCCGGGCTGGCCGACGACGACGTCCGCGGCGGCCGGGCGTGCGGCGGGCCCGTCCGCGGACGGGCGACGGGTCGTGGCAGGAGCCTCGGGCGGTGTCGCGGGCGACGGGTGCGCGGCCAGCCAGCGGGTGATGGCGATCCGCGCCACAGGAGTGTGCGCGTGCTCCAGCCACTCCCTGGAGGGCTCGGAGGCCGGGTCCTGGCCCATGAGCAGTTGAACGGTGTCGCCGTCGCTCAGGACCGTACTGAGCCTCACCAGGCGGCCGTTGACGCGCGCGCCGATGCAGGCGTGCGCGTCCTCGCCGTACTGGGCGTACGCGGCGTCGACGCAACTGGCGCCCGCGGGCAGCCCGAGCGTGCCGCCGTCGGGCCGGTAGACGGTGATCTCCCGGTCCTGGGCGAGGTCCTCGCGGAGCGTGGACCAGAACGTGTCGGGGTCCGGGGCCGCCTCCTGCCAGTCGAGGAGGCGGGAGAGCCAGCCGGGACGGGTCGGGTCGGCGCGCTCGCCGTCCACCGCGTCGCCTGCGCGTGTCCCGTCGGCGTCCGTCTGCTCCTCCGAAGGAGGAGCGTAGGGATTGCCGAGCGCGATGACGCCGGCCTCGGCGACCTTGTGCATCTGGTGCGTACGGATGAGGACTTCGGCGACCTGGCCGTCGGTGCGGGCGACCGCGGTGTGCAGCGACTGGTACAGGTTGAACTTGGGGACGGCGATGAAGTCCTTGAACTCCGAGACCACGGGCGTGAGACAGGTGTGCAGCTCACCGAGGACCCCGTAGCAGTCGGCGTCCTCGTTCACGAGCACGAGGAGGCGCCCGAAGTCGGAGCCGCGCATCTCGCCGCGCTTGCGCGAGACGCGGTGCACGGAGACGAAGTGCCGTGGCCGGATGAGGACTTCGACCTGCAGACCGGCCTCGCGCAGGACCACCCGCACCTCTTCGGCGATCTCCTCGAGGGGATCGTCGGCGCGCGAGGCGTTGTTGACGATGAGTTCGCGGGTGTGGGCGTACTCCTCGGGGTGCAGGATCGCGAAGACCAGGTCCTCCAGCTCGGTCTTCAGGGCCTGCACGCCCAGGCGTTCGGCGAGCGGGATCAGCACGTCCCTCGTCACCTTGGCGATCCGCGCCTGTTTCTCGGGGCGCATCACACCGAGGGTGCGCATGTTGTGCAGCCGGTCGGCGAGCTTGATCGACATCACGCGTACGTCGCTGCCGGTGGCGACGAGCATCTTGCGGAACGTCTCGGGCTCGGCGGCCGCCCCGTAGTCGACCTTCTCCAGTTTGGTCACGCCGTCGACGAGATAGCGGACCTCCTCGCCGAACTCGTCACGCACCTGATCGAGCGTCACTTCCGTGTCCTCGACGGTGTCGTGGAGCAGAGACGCCGTCAAAGTCGTGGTCTCCGCACCGAGTTCGGCGAGGATCAGCGTCACGGCGAGCGGGTGCGTGATGTACGGCTCGCCGCTCTTGCGCATCTGGCCTCGGTGCGAGGACTCGGCCAGGACGTACGCGCGGCGCAGCGGGTCCAGGTCGGCGTCGGGGTGGTGGGCGCGATGGGCCTCGACCACGTGACCGATCGCGTCGGGCAGCCGGCCGCGGGCCGATGATGGCAGTCGACCACCAGCTGGTCAAGCGGATCCGGCAGGAGGCCGGTGACCGTATCGCCGAGC
>NZ_JAPWHT010000056.1:0-34222 GCF_027270795.1 Streptomyces sp. ActVer | reverse complement strand
CAGGAGGCGTCGACCTCGATGTACGTGAGGAGCGCGAGGACGGCGAAGGCGGCTGTTCCCCGGACGCCGCAGATCGCTGCCGCGATGCCGGGGACGAGGACGATCCAGGAGATCATTGGTGACCTTGGCCGTGGCGTTCTTCAGGCTGGCGCCGACTTCCTCGACGTCCAGCTCGTAGACCGTGCGCTTGACGCCCTCACGGTCTTCGTAGGACCGCTGCTTCAGTCGGCCCTGCACGACGACGCGCATGCCTCGCTGGAGCGACTCGGCGACGTTCTCCGCCGCCTGACGCCAGACCGAGCAGGTCAGGAACAGGCTTTCGCCGTCCTTCCACTCATTGGTCTGACGGTCGAAGGTGCGGGGAGTGGACGCGACACGGAACTTCGCGACCGCCGCACCGGACGGGGTGAAGCGCAGCTCGGGGTCGTCGACAAGATTGCCGACGACCGTGATGACGGTCTCGCCTGCCATGGGGGAACCTCTCGGCGGGTTTGCTGCTGGCTGCTTTTGGTGCTGCTACTCGTTGTCCGAGATCAGCTGAGCTGGAGAGCTCAGTGGGTCTCGGGACGGAGGACCTTGGTCCGGAGGACCGACTCGTTCAGGTTCATCTGGCGGTCGAGCTCCTTGACGACCGCAGGCTCGGCCTGCAGGTCGATGACCGAGTAGATGCCCTCGGGCTTCTTCTTGATCTCGTACGAGAGACGACGACGGCCCCAGGTGTCGACCTTCTCGACCTTTCCGTTGCCCTCACGGACGACGGAGAGGAAGTTCTCGATCAGGGGGGCGACAGCGCGCTCCTCGAGATCGGGGTCGAGGATGACCATCATTTCGTAGTGACGCATGTGGAACCCACCTCCTTTGGACTCAACGGCCACGGTCGTTCCGTGGCAGGAGGGTTGTGATGCGTACGCAACGGTATCGGCCACCACTGACAATCGGGCCCACCGATCAGCGAACTGAGCGGGGGATCGTGTCATGGCCTGGGCAGACACCGGTGCAGACGGTACAGACTACCTGCATACCGGCTTGCGGTTGAAATCCGGGGCCCGAGACCGTCAATCTGTACACATCGGGTGTGTATGGCGCTACGATGCGCCGCCTTCCGCAGGAGGTGCCACATGGCACAGGCATTGCGACCCAACTCCAAGACCGTCGGTTCCCTCTTCGCCACCGACCACAAGCCCCATCCGCTCCAGGACACCCTGCTCGCCGTGACGCTCGTCCTCGGAGTGACGGCCTTCGTCACCGCGATGTTCCACAGCCTCCATCTGCTCAGCTCGTGGACGGGACTGGTGGGCATCCTGACCGGGGCGGCCGGACAGTTCATCTCCGAGACGACCCGGGAGCGCTTCGGGCTGATCCTGGGTCTCGGTGCCTCCGCCATCGGCTTCTTCCTCGGCATGGCGCACGGCGGCCTCTTCGGCGGCGTCATCGGCTGACCGGAGCCCCGTCCCCCGGGAGCCGCCGGCCCGCGGTCTTCCCAACCCCCGGCCCCACGGCCGGACAACACCTCCGGGCGCCCCGGCCACGTATTGGTCGGGGCACAGGTTCCATACGGCCAGACGAGGCGCTCGCAGGGCGCAGTAGGCTTCGGCGCGAGAGCCGGAGCCCTTGTACCCATGGGGACACACCAGCCCGAGGAGCGCCCCGAATGAGCCTGACCCTGAGGACCATCAGCCGAGAGCAGCATCTGGCGTACATCCAGAGTCTGCCCGCGGCTAGCCACATGCAGGTCCCGGCCTGGGCAGACGTCAAGGCCGAGTGGCGCTCCGAGAGCCTCGGATGGTTCGACAACAGGTCCGGCGAGATGGTCGGAGCGGGTCTCGTCCTGTACCGCCAGCTGCCCAAGATCAAGCGCTACCTCGCTTATCTGCCCGAGGGCCCGGTCATCAACTGGTTCGCGCCGAATCTGACCGACTGGCTGGATCCGATGCTCGCGCACCTCAAGCAGCAGGGCGCCTTCTCCGTGAAGATGGGTCCGCCGGTGATCATCCGGCGATGGGAGGCCGCTTCGATCAAGAAGGGCATCCAGGACCCGGACGTGAAGCGCCTGCGCGACATCGAGGCGGACTTCATCGAGCCGCGCGCCTTCGAGGTCGCCGACAAGCTGCGGCGCATGGGCTGGCAGCAGGGCGAGGACGGCGGGGCGGGCTTCGGCGACGTGCAGCCCCGCTACGTCTACCAGGTGCCGCTGGCCAACCGGTCGCTGGAGGACGTCCACAAGGGCTTCAACCAGCTCTGGCGGCGCAACATCAAGAAGGCCGAGAAGGCCGGCGTCGAGGTCGTCCAGGGCGGTTACCAGGACCTGGAGGAGTGGCAGCGCCTCTACGAGATCACAGCCCTGCGCGACCACTTCCGGCCCCGACCGCTCTCGTATTTCCAGCGCATGTGGACGGCTCTCAACACCGAGGACCCCAACCGCATGCGGCTGTACTTCGCCCGGCACGAGGGTGTGAACCTGTCCGCCGCGACGATGCTGGTCGTCGGCGGGCACGTCTGGTACTCCTACGGGGCCTCCGACAACATCGGGCGTGAGGTCCGGCCCTCGAACGCGATGCAGTGGCGGATGCTGCGCGACGCCTACGCGCTCGGCGCCACCGTCTACGACCTGCGCGGCATCTCCGACTCGCTGGACGAGACCGATCACCTTTTCGGCCTCATCCAGTTCAAGGTGGGCACCGGTGGGCAGGCCGCCGAATACCTCGGTGAGTGGGACTTCCCGCTCAACAAACTGCTCCACAAGGCGCTCGACATCTACATGTCGCGCCGCTGACGTACCAGAATTCGCCTTCATACCTCTGATACACCGCTGCCACGAGAAAGGTTCCAGGTCCGGCCATGGCGCTCACGCTCTACGTCGACACCGCACGCTGGCGGGCGCACCACAAGCACGTGTCCGAGCAGTTCCCGGGGCTCGTCCCGGTCTGCAAGGGCAACGGCTACGGCTTCGGCCACGAGCGGCTCGCGGACGAGGCCACTCGTATGGGCTCCGACGTCCTGGCCGTGGGCACGACGTACGAGGCCGCACGGATCAAGGACTGGTTCGGCGGCGACCTGCTCGTCCTGACGCCGTTCAGACGGGGCGAGGAGCCCGTTCCGCTGCCCGACCGGGTCATCCGCTCCGTGTCGTCGGTCGACGGCGTCTACGGCCTCGTGGGCGCCCGTGTCGTCATCGAGGTCATGTCCTCCATGAAGCGGCACGGTGTGAGCGAGCAGGACCTGCCCCAGCTCCACGCCGCCATAGAGAACGTGCGCCTCGAGGGCTTCGCGATCCACCTGCCGCTGGACCGCACCGACGGCTCGGACGCCGTCGAGGAGGTCATCGGCTGGATGGACCGGCTGCGCGCGGCCCGGCTGCCGCTGCACACCATGTTCGTCAGCCACCTCAAGGCCGAGGAACTCGCCCGGCTGCAGCAGCAGTTCCCGCAGACCCGCTTCCGCGCCCGCATCGGCACGCGGCTGTGGCTGGGGGACCACGAGGCCACCGAGTACCGCGGAGCCGTCCTGGACGTCACGCCCGTCTCCAAGGGCGACCGTTTCGGTTACCGCCAGCAGAAGGTCGCCTCGGACGGCTGGCTGGTGGTCGTGGCGGGCGGTACGTCGCACGGAGTGGGTCTGGAGGCCCCGAAGGCGCTGCACGGCGTCATGCCGCGTGCCAAGGGCGTCGCCAGGGCCGGCCTCGCCACGGTCAACCGGAACCTCTCACCGTTCGTCTGGGGCGCCAAGCAGCGCTGGTTCGCGGAGCCCCCACACATGCAGGTCTCGATCCTCTTCGTACCCTCGGACGCCCCGGAGCCGAAGGTCGGCGAGGAGCTGGTCGCCCATCTGCGGCACACCACCACGCAGTTCGACCGCATCGTCGAACGCTGACAGCGGGGGCTCACCAAGCCCCGCGCACAGACGAAAGGCCGTACACGGAGCCCGTGTACGGCCTTTTACGTGACTCGCCCACGCCTTGTTCGCTCAGGGCGAACGTCGCTTCGCCGGTTCGTCGTCGGTGCCCCACTCCACGTACGGCCCGTCGAAGTGCGCCGCGTGCCGCGGCGGGTGGGCAGCGGCTCCGAGGACGAACACGTCCTGCGCGCCGTCGAGCACTCCGCCGGACGGGTCGTCGTCACCGGAGCGGCGCACCACGTCCCGCTCCGGCATGAAGATGTCGCGCACGATCACCGCGCACAGATACAGCGTCCCCAACAGGTGTACGGCGATGGCCAGTTGGTACCCCTCCTGCGGCAGTCCCTTGTGGGCGTCTCCGCTGGTCGTGTACGCGAGGTACATCCAGATGCCGAGGAAGTACGCCACCTCGCACGCCTGCCAGATCAGGAAGTCCCGCCACTTCGGACGGGCCAGCACGGCGAGGGGCACCAGCCACAGCACGTACTGCGGCGAGTAGACCTTGTTGGTGAGGATGAAGGCCGCGACGATCAGGAACGCCAGCTGGGCGAAGCGCGGCCGGCGCGGGGCGGTCAGCGCGAGAGCCGCGACACCCGCACAGGAGATCAGCATCAGCACCGTCGCGAAGGTGTTGACCGTGTCGGTGTCGAGCGGGGTCTCCATGCGCTGGGACAGGATCAGCCAGAAGGAGCCGAAGTCGACGCCGCGTTCCTGGCTGAACGTGTAGAACTTCGCCCAGCCCTCGGGTGCGAGCAGCATGACCGGAAGGTTCACGACCAGCCAGGAGCCGGCGGCACCGAGGAGCGCCGTACCGAACTCCCGCCACCTGCCCGCGCGCCAGCACAGTACGAGCAGTGGCCCGAGCAGCAGCGCGGGATAGAGCTTGGCGGCCGTGGCGAGCCCCAGCAGGACTCCGAAGGCAAGGGGACGGCTCCGCGCCCACATCAGCATCGCGGCGGCCGTCAGAGCGACGGCCAGCAGGTCCCAGTTGATGGTGGCGGTCAGCGCGAAAGCAGGCGCCAGAGCGACCAGCAGGCCGTCCCAGGGGCGCCGCCGGTGGGTGCGGGTCACGCAGACGGCGATGACGGCCGCACACGCCATCAGCATCCCGGCGTTGACCATCCAGTAGACCTGCTCCTGGTCCTGGATGCTGCCGCTGCCCGGCGTCAGCCACGAGGCGACCTCCATGAACACGCCGGTCAGTACCGGGTATTCGAGGTACTCCATGTCGCCTTCGAGCTTGTCGAAGTACGGCACCAGCCCGTCGGCGAAGCCCCGCCCCTGATAGAGGTGCGGGATGTCCGAGTAGCAGGCATGCGTGTACTGCGAGCTGGCCCCGAAGAACCAGGCACCGTCGTAGCAAGGCAGCTTCTGCACCATGCCGAGGGCGAACATGCCGATCGCGACGAGCGCAATGACCCGCACGGGAGTCCACCAGGACGTCCCGAGCAGCACGCGCCGCCCGAGAGGACCACCGAACAGTTCACTGCCGGTCGCGGCGACTGGGTCCTCCTTGGTCGGCCGCACCAGATCTGGCTCATGCACGCTCGCGCGCGTCGTTTCTGCACTGGGCATGCCGCACATCCTGCCGTACGCGCCTAGGAATGCGCCGAGGGCCGTCGCACCGAGTCGGTGCGACGGCCCTCGTTTCACGTGAAACGCCTCACTGCGGATGTTTCACGTGAAACACCCCGTGGAGGCAGCTATCCGGTTGATCATCCGAAGATGCCGCCATTGCCATTACCTCTGGTATTGCCTGGATCTTCGGATTCCGTGGGTGAGGACGACACTCCTCCGTCCGTACCGCCGGTTTCGTTTCCGCCCGTTTCTGTTCCGCCGGTGTCCTCGCACGGGAAGTTACCGAAGGGGCCACAGGTCTCACTCGTGGAGGGGGAAGGAGAGGTTTCCGTCTCGCTGGGCTCCGTACTGGGCTCGGTCTGCTCCTCTTCGGACTCGGTGGGCGAGGGGGTCACGCTCGGGGTCGGAAGGTCGTTGACCACCTTACCGATGGGCTCGGCCTCCGGGAACTTCTCGGGCTTCGTGCCCTTCAGCGCCTGCTCCATGTAGTCCTGCCAGACCTCGGCCGGGAACGAGGCACCGTGGATGGACTCCTGGCCACCCGTGCCGTACATCTCCAGGAACGGACGACTCTTCTTGGTCTCGTCGTCGTCCATGCGGTACATGCTGACCGCGGTCGACAGCTGCGGCGTGTACCCGACGAACCAGGCAGACTTGTTGCCGTCCGTCGTACCGGTCTTGCCTGCCACCTCACGGCCGTCGAGCTGGGCCGAGGTACCGGTTCCGTCCTCGACGACGGTCTTCAGGACGTCAGTGACGTTGTCTGCGACCTGCTCGGTGAAGGCCTCCTTGGCATTGGACTTGTGCTTCCACACGCTGCCCCCTTCGTACTGGACCTCCCTGACCGAGAACGGGTCGTTCTGCTTCCCGCTGGTCGCGAACGTCGCGTACGAGCCGGCCATGCGGATCGCGCTGGGGTCGGAAATGCCGATGGAGAAGGACGGGAAGGTCGTACCCGTCAGGCTGTTCGGCCTGAGGCCTGCGTTTTCGGCCGCCTGCTTCACCTTGTCCAGACCGACGTCCATACCGAGCTGCACGAAGGCGGAGTTCGCCGACACCCGCATGGCTTCACGCAGGTCGATCTGGTAGTTCGGCGGAGTGCCGTACGACTCGTCGTCGTCGTTGGTCTGGAGCCACTCCTTGCCCTTGTCGTTCTTCCAGATACTGCCGTCGTAGGTCTTGATCTTGAGTTTGTTCTTGCCGCTGTAGAAGCTGTCCGGCGAGACCTTGGTGCGTTCGTCCTGTGCCTGGGACTCCCCGAGGTCGGGGTCGCGTTTGCCGTCCTGCATGGCGGCCGCCAGGACGAACGGCTTGAACGTCGAGCCAACCGCGGCACCGGTCTCGTCGGCGTTGTTCGTGAAGTGCTTGGTCGCGGACTCACCCCCGTAGATGGCGACGATGGCACCGTCCTTCGGATCCACGGAGGCCCCGCCGAACTGGACGTCTGTGTCGGTCTTCGGGCGGCGCTTCTCGTCGAGGTTCTCCTTGCGGACCTTCTTCACGGCCTTTTCGAGGTCGTTGACCTTCTTCTTGTCGAAGGTCGTGTGGATCTCGTATCCGCCCTGCCGGAGCTGCTCCTCGGTGATGTCTGTGTTGTTGATCACATAGCCCTTGGCGAGATCGACGAGATAGCCGATCTGACCGCCCAGCTCAGAGCTGGACCGCGGGTTCTTGAGCTTGGGGAGCTCCTTGTACGTGGCCCGCTTCGTGGCCGACAGGTGCCCGTCCTTGACCATCTCGTCGAGGATCCAGCGCCAGCGTTCCGTGGCCCGCCTGGTGTTGGCCTCTTGCGTGGCCCCGGGGTCGATCGCCGTCGCTCCCGCGGGGTCGTAGTACGTGGCGCCCTTCAGAACGGCGGCAAGCAATGCGCACTCACTCGCGTCCAGGTCGGTCGCGTTCTTGCCGAAGTACGCACGAGCGGCCGCCTGGAGGCCATAGGAGGTGCGGCCGTAGTAAGCGGTGTTCAGGTACCCCGCCATGACCTTCTCCTTGGGCTCCTTGCGGCCCACCTTGATGGAGACGAGGAGTTCCTTGAACTTCCGGGACACCGTCTGCGACTGGTCGTTCAGCATCGCGTTCTTCACGTACTGCTGGGTGATGGTCGAGCCGCCCTGCGTCTCGCCGCCCTTGGCCATGTTGAACAGCGCTCGGCCGATACCCACGGGGTCGATGCCCTTGTCGGTCTCGAACTTCTTGTTCTCGGCCGACATGACGGCGTACCGCATCGCCTTGGGGATCTGCTCGTACTTGATGTTCTGGCGGTTGGTCTCACCGCCCGTGGACACCATTGGCTGGTCGTTGGCCCAGTAGTAGACGTTGTTCTGCGCCTTCGCGGCCGCCGCGACGTCCGGCACGCCCACCATGGCGTACGCGATGCCCGCCACGGCCATCAGGCTGCCGCAGAAGCCGATGAACGTACCCGTCACGAGCTTCCACGAGGGCATCCAACGTGCCCATCCGTACTTGCCCGCGCGCGGATAGTCGATGATCCGCTTCTTGTAGGGGTCGGGACCGCGCCCTCTGCCCCGCCCAGGGCCGTTCGGCCCGCCGGGACCACCACGCCGGCCGCCACCACTGTGGCCGCCGTGCCCCGCCCCGTCGGCGGCTCTGCGCCTGCCACCGCTGGTGCTGCTTCTCTGTGCCGCCCGTCGGGCCTCGGCACGGCTGCCGAACGGGCGATCCTCACCTCCCGAGTCATACGAGTCGGAAGGAGACCCGGTGGCGCTCCGCGGCGCCGCACGGCGGCTGGAGGACGACCCGGTCTGGCCGCGTCGGGCCGCGGCACGTCCGCCGCCCTGCGACTGCGGCGGTTTGCGACGGTGCTCGCTCATCGAACGATTACTCCTCGGGCAGGCGCACCTGAGCGCGCCTGGAAACGGCGGCTGGTTTCCGGTCCCCCCGAAGTACGGATGCGGTCGTTCTTACATTCATCCGTACCGCACCGAGGACGAGGACGTCCCCATGCGTCACTCGGTTCCCGGTGGTTTGCATGGCGCACAGACTACGCACCGTCAAAACCTCCCTAGCACCGAAGTTCACCCCAAATCAGGCAACTTGCTTCCTACGAATCGGTGATGTGACCCCGTTCACGATGCCCCCTCTTGTCGCATGCGACGGACCGATCTATCGTGCTGATGTATCGAGTCGATACATCAGCTCGGCATAAAGACCGTCACGGCAAGACCGCGGCAGAGAGGAGGCGACGATGAGCCGGCGTTCCGGGATCCTCGAGTTCGCCGTCCTCGGCCTGCTCCGCGAGTCCCCGATGCACGGCTATGAGCTGCGCAAACGCCTCAATACGTCACTGGGTGTGTTCCGTGCGTTCAGCTACGGGACGCTCTACCCCTGCCTCAAGACGCTGGTCGCCAGCGGCTGGTTGATCGAAGAGCCGGGGAACACCACCGAGGACGCGCTCGCGGCGCCACTCTCAGGGCGTCGCGCCAAGATCGTCTATCGGTTGACGGCCGAAGGTAAGGAACATTTCGAGGACCTGCTCTCGCAGACGGGTCCCGACGCGTACGAGGACGAGCACTTCGCCGCTCGCTTCGCCTTCTTCGGCCAGACGTCACGGGACGTACGGATGCGGGTCCTCGAGGGCCGCCGCAGCCGTCTCGAGGAGCGCCTGGAGAAGATGCGTGCCTCTCTGGCACGCACTCGGGAGCGCCTCGACGACTACACCCTTGAGCTCCAGCGCCACGGAATGGAGTCCGTGGAGCGCGAAGTGCGCTGGCTGAACGAGCTCATCGAGAGCGAGCGGGCCGGACGGGACCAGCAACGTCCCGGATCGGACGGCTCCGCTCAGCAGGACAGCACATCTGGGGAGTCGGGCGGCCTGCCCCGGCCCGGGGACGTTCCCGGGCCGGATCCGTCCGATGACACTGCCACGTGAAGTCCCCTCGGGGCTTCACCGAGTACACACAGGGAGCAACCGGAATGGGTTCGGTTCGCGTAGCCATCGTCGGCGTGGGCAACTGCGCCGCCTCGCTGGTACAGGGCGTCGAGTACTACAAGGATGCCGATCCGGCGTCCAAGGTGCCCGGCCTGATGCACGTCCAGTTCGGCGACTACCACGTGGGTGACGTCGAGTTCGTCGCCGCCTTCGACGTCGACGCGAAGAAGGTCGGCCTCGACCTCTCGGACGCCATCGGTGCCAGCGAGAACAACACCATCAAGATCTGCGACGTCCCGAGCAAGGGCGTCACGGTCCAGCGCGGTCACACCTACGACGGTCTCGGCAAGTACTACCGCGAGACCATCGAGGAGTCCGCCGAGGCCCCGGTCGACGTCGTCCAGATCCTCAAGGACAAGCAGGTCGACGTCCTCGTCTGCTACCTGCCCGTCGGCTCCGAGGACGCGGCGAAGTTCTACGCCCAGGCCGCCATCGACGCCAAGGTCGCCTTCGTCAACGCTCTGCCGGTCTTCATCGCCGGCACCAAGGAGTGGGCGGACAAGTTCACCGAGGCGGGCGTCCCGATCGTCGGCGACGACATCAAGTCGCAGGTCGGCGCCACCATCACGCACCGTGTGATGGCGAAGCTGTTCGAGGACCGCGGTGTCCGCCTTGAGCGCACGATGCAGCTCAACGTCGGCGGCAACATGGACTTCAAGAACATGCTGGAGCGCGACCGCCTCGAGTCCAAGAAGATCTCGAAGACGCAGGCCGTCACCTCGCAGATCCCGGACCGCGACATGGGCGCGAAGAACGTCCACATCGGTCCCTCGGACTACGTGGCCTGGCTGGACGACCGCAAGTGGGCGTACGTCCGCCTCGAGGGCCGTGCCTTCGGTGACGTCCCGCTGAACCTGGAGTACAAGCTCGAGGTCTGGGACTCCCCGAACTCGGCGGGTGTCATCATCGACGCCCTGCGCGCCGCGAAGATCGCCAAGGACCGTGGCATCGGCGGCCCGATCCTCTCCGCGTCGAGCTACTTCATGAAGTCGCCGCCGGTCCAGTACTTCGACGACGAGGCATACGACAACGTCGAGAAGTTCATCAAGGGCGAGGTCGAGCGCTAAAACGCTTGATGTACCGCTCTGTTGAGGGTCCCCGGGTCGCAAGCCCGGGGACCCTCCTCGTATGTGAGGCTGTGCCCCATGGCTGTCGTGCGTGACCTGCGCGTCCTCCTGCGCTTCGGGAACTTCCGGCGTCTGCTCGCCGTCCGGCTGTTGTCGCAGGGTGCCGACGGCGTCTATCAGGTCGCGCTCGCCACGTACGTCGTCTTCTCACCGGAGAAGCAGACCTCGGCGGCGGCGATCGCCTCTGCCATGGCGGTCCTGCTGCTCCCGTACTCCCTCGTCGGCCCCTTCGCCGGCGTCCTGCTGGACCGCTGGCGGCGCCGCCAGGTCTTCCTCTACGGAAACCTGCTGCGGGCGGTGCTGGCCGCCCTGACGGCCGTCCTCATGCTGAGCGGCGTGCCGGACTGGCTCTTCTACGTGTCCGCCCTGTGTGTGACCGCGGTCAACCGGTTCGTCCTGGCGGGCCTGTCCGCCGCACTGCCTCGGGTCGTCGACTCCGAGCGCCTGGTGATGGCCAACTCGCTGTCGCCCACGGCCGGAACGCTCGCCGCGACCGTCGGCGGCGGACTCGCCTTCGTCGTCCGCCTGGTCGCCTCGGACTCCGATGCGGCGGTGGTCCTCGTCGGAGCGGCCCTCTACGTGTGCTCCGCACTCGCCTCGCTGCGTCTGGCACCGGAACTTCTGGGACCCGACCGGGAGTTGGTGCATCCACGGTTGAAGGCGGCACTGGTCGGCACGGCACACGGCCTGACATCAGGCGTACGTCATCTTGCCGAGCCCGCACGACGGGAGGCCGCCCGGGCCCTGGCCGCGATGACGCTGATGCGGTTCTGCTACGGCGCCCTGACGGTCATGGTGCTGATGCTCTGCCGGTACGCCTGGTCGTCGGGCTCGGACGACGACGGGCTCGCCCTCCTGGGCCTGGCCGTGGGGATCTCCGGAGCGGGCTTCTTCGCCGCGGCGGTACTGACCCCGGCGGCGGTCGGCCGGCTCGGGCCCAGCGGCTGGATCATCACTTGCGCCGCATCCGCCGCGGTCCTGGAGCCGGCGCTCGGGCTGCCGTTCGCCGAAGTTCCCATACTGGTCGCGGCCTTCGTCCTCGGCCTGACCACCCAGGGAGCGAAGATCGCCACGGACACCGTGGTCCAGTCCTCCGTCGACGACGGCTTTCGTGGCCGGATCTTCGCCGTCTACGACGTTCTGTTCAACGTGGCCTTCGTCGGCGCCGCCGCGGTGGCCGCGCTGATGCTGCCTCCTGACGGCCGCTCAGCCCCGCTGGTGGTCACGGTGGCCGTTATCTACGGGGCAGTTGCTGCGGCTATGGCCCGCTTTGAACGGCAGTAAGTGTCACATCAATGCCACAGAGCCCCTGTGGGCTACAGAGTTGTCAGTGGCGGCCGGTAGCTTACGTGCGTCTTATTTCGCGCCACGCGCTCCTACGTCCGAGGGGGACCCTCAAAGTGACCACTCCGCCGCCCCAAGGCCAGAACCCGTTCGCACAGGGGCAGCCGCCTCAGGGCCAGAACCCCTACGGGCAGCCCCCGAGTGGGAACCCGTACGGCCAGCCGCAGCCCGGAGACCCGCAGCAGTCTCCGTCCCCGTACTTCAACCAGGGTGCGCCGGTTCCGCCGCCGGCCGCTCCGGCGCGTAGCGGCTTCAAGAAGTACCTGCGGTTCATCATCCCCGTGGCCGCGCTGTCCATAGCCGCCGGCACCTACTTCTTCGGTGGCGACGACGCCACGAAGCTCCAGGCAGGCGACTGCCTGCGCAACACGGGCTCCGACTCCAACGCCACGGTCGAGAAGCTCGACTGCAGCGACTCGAAGGCGACCCACAAGGTTCTGGCGAAGAAGGACGGCTCCAGCCTGGCGCAGCTCGCCTGCCAGTCCGTTCAGGGCACCACTGCGGCTCTCTCCTGGAAGGAAGGGTCCGACTCCTTCGTGCTCTGCCTGGCAGACAACAAGTAGGAGCGGTGCGGACGCGAGGGGCGTTGTTTCACGTGAAACAACGCCCCTCGTCATGTCCGGGCCCGGGAGAGCGGGTCATGTTTCACGTGAAACATGACCCGCCGCGCGCCCTCAGTTCTGTGCGGCCCACCACTCCTTGAGCGCCGACACCGCTGCGTCGTGCTCCATCGGTCCGTTCTCCAGGCGCAGTTCCAGCAGGAACTTGTAGGCCTGCCCGATGACCGGGCCGGGCGCGACGCCCAGGACCTCCATGATCTGGTTGCCGTCGAGGTCGGGCCGGATCGCGTCCAGCTCCTCCTGCTCCTGAAGCTGGGCGATGCGCTCCTCCAGGCCGTCGTACGCACGGGAGAGCGCGGTGGCCTTGCGCTTGTTGCGCGTCGTGCAGTCCGAGCGGGTCAGCTTGTGGAGGCGGTCGAGGAGCGGGCCCGCATCCCGCACGTACCGGCGGACCGCGGAGTCCGTCCACTCCCCGGTGCCGTAACCGTGGAAGCGCAGGTGCAGCTCGACCAGACGCGAGACATCCTTCACGAGCTCGTTGGAGTACTTGAGCTCGGTCATCCGCTTCTTGGTCATCTTGGCGCCCACCACCTCGTGGTGGTGGAAGGAGACCCGGCCGTCGTCCTCGAAACGACGCGTCCGCGGCTTGCCGATGTCATGCAACAGTGCGGCCAGGCGCAGCGTCAGGTCGGGACCGTCCTCCTCCAGCGCCATCGCCTGCTCCAGGACGATCAGCGTGTGGTCGTAGACGTCCTTGTGCCGATGGTGCTCATCCCTCTCCAGGCGCAGCGCGGGCAGCTCGGGCAGTACCCGGTCGGCGAGCCCGGTGTCGACGAGCAGCGTCAGTCCCTTCCGCGGGTGCGCGGACAGAACCAGCTTGTTCAGCTCGTCGCGCATGCGCTCGGAGGAGACGATCTCGATGCGCTCGGACATGGCCTTCATCGCCGCGACGACGTCCGGCGCCACCTCGAAGTCGAGCTGCGCGGCGAACCGCGCGGCCCGCATCATCCGCAGCGGGTCGTCGGAGAAGGAGGCCTCGGGTGTGCTCGGAGTCCGCAGAACACGCGCGGCAAGATCGTCGAGCCCGCCGTGCGGATCGATGAACTCCTTCTCGGGGAGCGCCACGGCCATCGCGTTCACCGTGAAGTCACGGCGCACCAGGTCCTGCTCGATCGAGTCGCCGTACGAGACCTCGGGCTTGCGCGAGGTCCGGTCGTACGCCTCCGAACGGTAGGTCGTCACCTCGATCTGGAAGCTCTGGCTGACGTCTCCGACGCGGGCGTCCTTCTGCCCGCCGACCGTGCCGAAGGCGATCCCGACCTCCCACACGGCGTCCGCCCAGGGCCGCATGATCTTCAGTACGTCCTCGGGCCGGGCGTCGGTCGTGAAGTCCAGGTCGTTGCCGAGCCGGCCGAGGAGGGCATCCCGGACCGAGCCGCCGACGAGGGCGAGGGAGAACCCGGCCTCCTGGAAACGGCGGGCGAGCTCATCGGCGACGGGGGACACCCGCAGCAGTTCGCTCACCGCGCGGCTCTGCACCTGATTCAGGGCACTGGGATTGTCTTCGTTGGCGTTCGGCACAACAGAAAAGGGTACGTGGCCCGGACCCCCGCGGGCGCCTCCATTAAACGTGCACGGACACCTTCCCCCGTCCCTGCGGAGGCCTCGCCACTGATAGGCAGACATAGTGGGACAGCACGGTCCCGTCCCCGATCTTGTGGACCGGACCGCGGCACTTACCCTCAGCGCGCATCGTTACCATGCGTGGACGCACATTCCGACGACCACTGACGACGACGAGGGACGGGCGAGCGCGTGGCCGAGGCGGCAGACTTCCAGGGGATGACTCCCTCACCTGCCCGCCGCTGGCTGCGGCGCACCGGGGCGCTGCTGGCCGCGGCTCCCCTGCTGGCCGGCTTCTGCCAGCTGCCCGTGGCGCCGCCCGCGCAAGCGGCCGAGCGAAGCGCCGCAGCGGAGGTCTCCGGCTCCCGTACGGTCGATGTCTCCCTGGACACACTCAGCCCCCGCGTGCCCTCCGACGGGGACACGCTCACCGTCTCCGGCCGGATCGTCAACAAGGGCAAGCAGACGATCACCGACGCGCACGTCGGTCTCCGGGTGGGCCCGACGATGGGCGGTCGCTCGGCGATCGACGACGCCGCACAGAGCAACCCGTACGCGGGCACGGACGTCGGCGGCAAGTACGTCGCGAAGTTCTCCAAGCTGGCGCCGGGTGTCCCGCAGACCTTCAGCATCTCCGTCCCCGTCGACAAGCTGCCCCTCTCCTCCGACGGCGTCTACCAGCTCGGTGTCACGCTCACCGGACGGACCGCCGCCGCGGCGTACGACCAGATCCTCGGCATCGAGCGGACCTTCCTGCCGTGGCAGCCCGACGCGGCGGACACGAAGACCCGCACCACATACCTCTGGCCGCTCATCTCCACCTCCCACATGACGGCCGAGACGGGTTCGAACGAGCAGCAGACCCCCGTCTTCAAGGACGACGACCTGGCCGCGGAGATCGCCCCCGGAGGGCGTCTGCAGCAGCTCCTCGCGCTCGGCAAGAACCTCGACGTCACCTGGGTCGTCGACCCGGATCTGCTGGCGTCCGTCGACGCGATGACCCGCAGCTACCGCGTCCAGGTGAACGGCTCCAGCACGACGACCACGGCTGGCACGCACCAGGCGGTGGCCAAGCAGTGGCTCTCCGAGCTGGAGAACACGGTCGAGAACGAGGAAGTCGTCGCCCTTCCCTTCGCCGACCCGGACCTGGCGTCGCTGGCCCACAACGGAAAGACCGCCACCGGGTCGCTCAGCCGTCTCAAGGACGCCACCACGGTGGCCGCGACGACGGTGGAGTCGATCCTCCACGTGACACCCAGCACGGACTACGCCTGGCCCGCGAACGGCGCGATCGACCCCTCGATCGTCAAGGTCGCCACCTCCGCCGGGGCCGACACGGTGATCGCCCGCAGCGACAGCCTCAAGGAGGCCGGAAGCCTGCCGTACACGCCCTCCGCGGCGCGTCCGATCGGCGGCGGCACCACCGCGGTGGTCGCGGACGCCCGTCTGTCGACGGCGTTCCAGGGCGACATGACGGTGGCGGGCAACTCCACGCTTGCCGTGCAGAAGTTCCTCGCCCAGAGCCTGATGTTCTCGCTCCAGGTCCCGGCCAAGCAGCGCAGCGTCGTGGTCGCACCACAGCGCATGCCGACCGCCAGCCAGGCCCAGGCGATGGCACAGGCGCTGACGGCGCTCCAGGACGGAAACTGGTCGCAGTCGGCGGACCTGTCCGCGGCCACCAAGGCCAAGCCGGACGCGGGCGCTACCACACGGGTCCCGTCGGCGGCGTCGTACCCCTCGTCGCTGCGCAAGCAGGAGCTGCCGCAGACGGCCTTCGATCAGATCGAGCGCACACAGGACGACCTCGACAGTTTCCAGGTGATCCTCGCGGACAAGTCCCGCGTGGTCACCCCCTTCGGACGGGCCATGGACAGGTCGATGTCCACCTCCTGGCGCGGCCGTAGCACCGATGCGACGCTCTACCGCGACGGTGTGGAGGCGTACCTCACCCGGCTCACCGAGAGCGTCGGACTGATCGAGAAGTCCGAGGCGAAGCTGTCGGGCCGCAGCGCCACGATCCCCGTGACGGTCCAGAACAACCTCGTCCAGGGCGTCGATCACCTGACGCTACGCCTGACCTCGACCCAGCCGAGCCGCCTCAGCATCGGCGACGGCGCCTACGACGAACAGCCCGTCGCTGTCTCGGGCGGGCACAGCCAGTCGGTGAAGTTCACCACCAACGCCCACGCCAACGGCCGGGCGGGAGTCGTCGCCCAGCTGTTCACGGAGGACGGCCGGCCGTACGGTCCCGAAGTCGCCTTCGACGTGAAGGTCACCGAGATCACCGCCACGGTGATGCTTGTCATCGCCGGTGGTGTCCTGCTGCTCGTGCTCGCCGGGTTCCGGATGTACACGCAGCGCAAGCGCGCGGCCGCCCGCCAGGCCACGCAGGAGTCCCAGAACGCCCAAACGGACGGCGAGGACGAGGACGCTCCCGAAGCATCCGAAGCCGAGTCGGGGGCACACGAGCCGGAGCACCCGAGTGACCGTTCACCGGACACCGCATCGGAAATCACGGACCCGTCCGGCACTGGTGAGAGAGTGGACCGTTGAGCGATGTCGCGGCCGGTGGGCCCGGGGACGATGAGGTGGGGTAACCATGAACGCGCCGTACGACGGTGACCGCGGTCAGGGCGCGGGCGGCTCCGGCTACCCCGACGACCCGCCGCAGGGCCCGCCGGAGCCCGGCGAGGTGCCTCCGCAGCCCGCACCCGACGTGTACCTCCAGGACGCCTACGCTCAGGACCCCTACCGGGCGCAGGATCTCGCCGCCCAGGACCCCGTCACCGAGGCCCTCTACGACCGCGCCGCGCATCCCCCGCCGCCGCCCGGCACCTACCAGCCGCAGCCCCCGCTCTACGCTCAGCCGCCCCAGTCCCCGTACGCCCCCGACCCGCGCGTGTGGGCCCAGACCCCTGCCCCCGAGCCGGAGGGCCCCACCCAGTACCTGCCGTACGGTGACGACCCCCGTACGACCCAGTTCGTGGGCGTCGACGACCTGGTGACCCAGGCCGGCGAGCAGCGCCATGAGCCGGACGCCTTCGCTCATCTCTTCCGGGACCAGCAGCAGGGCGGCGCATACCCGCCCGCGGGGGGTCCGCCCAGCGTGCCGTCTCCTACGCCGGAACCGGCTCCGGCCGCCGAGCCGCCTTCGACGCCCCCGCCCGCACCCGCGCCGGCGGCCGCGAAGAAGTCCGGTGGCCGTGCGTCCGGTCTGCTGAAGTCCAGTGCGGTCATGGCGGCGGGCACCATGGTGTCCCGCCTCACCGGCTTCATCCGCTCCGCACTGATCGTCGCGGCGCTGGGCGTCGGCCTCCTCGGCGACACCTTCCAGGTCGCCTACCAGCTGCCGACGATGATCTACATCCTGACCGTCGGCGGCGGCCTCAACTCCGTCTTCGTACCGCAACTGGTGCGCGCCATGAAGGACGACGAGGACGGTGGTGAGGCATTCGCCAACCGGCTGCTGACCCTCGTCGTCGTGGTTCTCGGCGCGCTCACCGTGCTCGCGGTGCTCGCCGCTCCGTTCCTGGTCCGCGTGCTGTCGACGCCGGTCGCCGGAGACGCTGCGGCCAACGACGTCGCTGTCACCTTCGCCCGTTACTTCCTGCCCACGATCTTCTTCATGGGCATCCACGTGGTGATGGGCCAGATCCTGAACGCGCGCGGAAAGTTCGGCGCGATGATGTGGACCCCGGTCCTCAACAACGTCGTCATCATCGTGACGCTCGGCCTGTTCATCTGGGTGTACGGCACCGCGGAGAACTCCGGCATGAAGGCTTCGACGATTCCGCCGGAGGGCGAGCGGCTGCTCGGCATCGGCGTTCTCCTCGGCCTCGTGGTCCAGGCTCTCGCGATGATCCCGTACCTCCGGGAGACCGGATTCCGGCTGCGGCTGCGCTTCGACTGGAAGGGCCACGGGCTCGGCAAGGCCGCGATGCTCGCCAAGTGGACGGTGCTCTTCGTCCTCGCCAACCAGGCAGGCGCGATCGTCGTGACCCAGCTGTCCACCGCGGCGGGCAAGGATTCACCGGTCGACGGCACCGGCTTCGCGGCCTACGCCAACGCCCAGCTCATCTGGGGTCTCCCGCAGGCGATCATCACGGTCTCCCTGATGGCGGCACTGCTGCCGCGGCTCTCGCGTTCGGCCCATGAGGGCGACAGCGGCGCGGTCCGCGACGACATCTCCCAGGGGCTGCGTACGACCGCCGTGGCGATCGTGCCGATCTCCTTCGGCTTCGTCGCGCTCGGCATCCCTATGTGCACGCTGATGTTCGGCTCCTCCGGGACCAGCGAGGCGACGAACATGGGCTACATGCTGATGGCCTTCGGCCTGGGCCTGATCCCGTACTCGGTGCAGTACGTAGTGCTGCGCGCCTTCTACGCGTACGAGGACACCCGGACCCCCTTCTACAACACGGTCATCGTGGCCGCCGTCAACGCCGGGGCCTCGGCCCTCTGTTTCTTCCTGCTTCCCCCCCGCTGGGCGGTGGCGGGCATGGCCGCGTCGTACGGTCTTGCCTACGCGATCGGCGTCGGGGTCGCGTGGAGCCGGCTGCGCAAGCGGCTGGGCGGCGACCTGGACGGTGGCCGGGTTCTGCGCACCTACGCACGGCTCGGTATCGCGTCGGTGCCGGCCGCACTGCTCAGTGGTGCGGCCTGCTACGGAATCGGCCACACACTGGGACAGGGCGTCGGCGGCTCGTTCGCCTCCCTGCTCGGCGGTGGTGTCGTACTGCTCGGTGTCTTCTACGTCGCGGCGCGGCGGATGCGCATCGAGGAGCTGAACGGAATGGTCGGCATGGTCCGCGGGCGCCTTGGGCGCTGAGACGGGGGTAGGCGCACAACCATCGTGCGCGACCGCGTGTCGTGCATAGGGGCGGACTGTGGGCACAATTGGCTTTGGCGTCGGACAGCGCGCAATGGATGGGGAGGCAGGAACGACGGTGGTGGAACGGAGCACGGCTGCCGTCGACGTGGCAGACAACAGCGGCGACGAGCCGCTGACCGCGAAGGCGGACCAGTCCACGGCCGACGGGGTGGCCCAGAACCGGGAGCGGGACACGGACAGCTCGGAGAGCGAAGAGGAACAGGGGAGCGGGGGGAACGAGAGCCCTGGCAGGACCTCGCCGCCCGAGCTGCACAGCGGTCACAAACTCGCCAGACGCTACCGCCTGGAAGAGTGCGTCACCCGTGTGGACGGTTTCAGCAGTTGGCGTGCGGTGGACGAGAAACTCCGCCGCGCCGTCGGTGTGCACTTGCTGCCCGCCGACCATCCACGAGCGCGCTCCGTTTTGGCGGCGGCTCGTTCCTCCGCCCTCCTGGGCGATCCCCGGTTCGTCCAGGTCCTGGACGCGGTCGAGGAGAACGACCTCGTCTATGTGGTGCACGAGTGGCTGCCGGATGCCACGGAGCTGACAGCGCTCCTGGCCGCCGGCCCGCTGGAGGTGCACGAGGCGTACCAGATGGTCAGCCAGGTCTCCCAGGCGATGGCCGCCGCACACCGTGAGGGGCTGGCGCATCTGAAGCTGACCCCTGGCGCCGTGCTGCGCACCTCGTCCGGGCAGTGGCGCATCCGCGGCCTCGCCGTGAACGCGGCGCTGCGCGGCATCAGCTCCGACACCCCCCAACGCACCGACACGGAGGCGATCGGCGCGCTCCTGTACGCCACGCTCACCCAGCGCTGGCCGTACGAGGACGACGCCTACGGCCTCTCCGGACTGCCCAAGGGCGTGGGCCTCATCGCCCCCGACCAGGTACGGGCGGGTGTGCACCGGGGTCTTTCAGAGCTCGCGATGCGCGCGCTCGTCAACGACGGCGCGACCGCTTCCCGCCAGGAGCCTCCGTGCACCACGCCGGAGGAACTGGTGAAGGCGGTCGGCGAGATGCCTCGCATCCGGCCGCCGGAGCCCGCGTTCACGGCGCCGCCGGACTACCAGCGCACCACGTATCAGCAGGGCAACTACGGCCGCCCCTCGTCCCACCCGGGGGCGACCCAGCCGGTGCCGACTCCCCTGCCTCCGCTACAGACCCGTACCGGCAAGGCCCTCAAGTGGGCGGTGTCCGCCCTTCTGATCGCCGCGCTCGGTCTCGGCAGCTGGCAGTTGGCCGACGCGCTCATAGAGCGTGGCGGCAAGTCCGACGACACGGACCAGACGCAGCCGACGGACGGGAACGACAAGGGCTCCAAGAAGACGACCAGCAAGCCGGTCGCTATCAGCAGTGCCCGTGACTTTGACCCCTTTGGTGACGGATCCGAGAAGCCGTCGGACGTGGACAAGGTCTACGACACGAGTACCGGCACCTACTGGCAGACAGACTTCTACGAGAGCGCCGACTTCGGGCGGCTGAAACAGGGCCTCGGAGTCATCCTCGATCTCGGCAAGGTCCAGCAGGTGGGGAAGGTGTCGGTCTCCTTCGTGGGGGACACCTCCGTGGAGCTTCGCGCCCCCTCAGGGGATACAGGTTCGGAGCCTCAGACCTTCACCGGTTACACCAAGGTCGCCGAGGGCTCTGGTACGAACGTGACACTCAAGCCCAGCGAGTCCCTCAAGACCCGCTACCTTCTCGTCTGGCTGACTAAGCTGCCGTTGACGGACGACGGTAAGTACCGCGGCAGGACGGTTGACGTAAAGGTGACCAGCTGAGGGTTCCTGGGTCTTCGAACATGCCCGATGGAAGTTCCTGACTTGGTGTGCGGACTCAGGCATCCCCGAAGTCCGCACCTTCGCCACCGCCATCGACCGATGGTGGCCCGACGCCGCGATCCTCGACACCGGTCGCGGCATCTGCCAGGAGCGAGGGCATCAGCCGCGTGCCCATCACGTTCCAAGACCTGGCTTCATGGTCGATCAACGAATGACAGAGCGGGCTTCTGCCAGTATCTTTCGATGAGCTTCGGAGAGCAGATCCAGATCCTTGCGGTCTTTTTTGATCATGATCCTTTGGATATCGGATTCCTGACTGCTCCAGATCTTTACCAGGTCGGTTTGAAGCTTGCAGTCGACGTCCACCTTTGCAACGGAAATCTCACGCTTCGTGATTTTACTCCTGGAGTTCTCGGGCGCTCCGAGTGCCTGCAGGGGCGTGCTGTACGACAACCCACTCCGTTTCATGCACTCTGACCAGGCACTCGTCGCCGCCACTACCTTGGGCGAGCCGAGAGACTGCTCAAAGCTTCCCGAAGCAATAGACCGAGCCACCTCCGCACCTTTCTCGTAAGTATATTTTCCGCGCAGGGCTCCCTTGGCGTAGCCCAGGCAGCCACCTATCGGGACTTTCACGCCGTTCACCTCCGTATCCCCTCCAGGCCTTCCATTGAGGGCCACAATTTCCTCCTCAGAAAGACCGATATCACTTACAGCAGAATCCTCGGGAAAGTGGTAGCCATATTCCGATACCACATCAGGGTTCAGCACGCCGTACCGACGATTTGTCCCCGGGATGTACTCGGCAGGAGAATCGGAGCTTTTGGACCGGTATGTCAAGTCGTACTTCCGCATGCAACTGCCTGCGAGATTCCTCTCCGCCTTTGAGATCACGTACATCTGCTGCGGGGTGAACGAGTAATCCCCGATGGGAAGTTTCAGATACTCCTCCAGAGGTGAGACTTCAGCCAATCCGACCGTCTTGGAGTCGGTTTCGGGCACCGACGGCGAAGAGGAAGGGGATGAGTCCCCTCCCTCCCCTCCACATCCGGAGACACATATGAGCACAGTGCAGGCCAGCATGGTTGCCTGCGCCCTTCGTGTGCTGTTTCCTGTCATCGATTCTCCTTTGAGGTTCACATAGCAAGTGCCGGACGCATCATGCTCGCGTCCGGCACCCGACCGTTCTTCAGGATTCCCTAGAACTGGTAGCAAATACCCGAAGACTGACTTCCATCGAATATCTTCAGGGAAGCATTGTTGTTGTAGGTGTTGCGCAGCTGGTTCGCCTGAGCCTGCTTGGAGCCCTGTGCCCAGAGCTCGTCGCAGGATCCGCCCTGATTGCTATTGTAGTAAATTGCCGCAGTCTCGTCCGTGGTCTTCGCGATAAAGAAAGCCGAAGCGGCATTGTTTTTGACCGAAAGCCCCTTGCCGCTACCACTCGTGGCGAAATTGTAGCCAGCCAGGTTATTGATCTTTCCGTAGCCAACAAAGTTGGCCGCAGAACCATTGAAGTTTGAGTTGTAGTAGAAGACCAGACACGGATAGGCGCCGCTGCAGTCAGCCCCCGTGTACGTCGTTGCGCCCGCTTGAGGAACGGCGACGAGCGAAAGCGAAACGGCTGCCACACCGACGGCCGCCACTCTCTTGAAAAGCTTCATTCTTCCCCCTCCATTGATCACAGAGACAATCATGATCATACAGTTATTAGCGTTACATCATCAAGGCAAGGTAGGGAAATCTTGAACGTACTCTCGGTCGCACGTGCCGTGTGTCACCACACCTTTCATGCCTGCTTCCCGTGTAACAGGGCTTCCGCGCTCACCCGTTACCCATCGCGTTCTTCCGGCTGAGTCCGTAAGGTTGACCCGAGGGAGGGGCTAATGGCAGAAGGCGCCGGATATGGCGAAGCAAGGGATGAGGACCTCCTCGCCCGTCATGTCGAGGGCGATCCCGATGCCTTCGGCGAGATCGTGCGGCGTCACCGTGATCGGCTCTGGGCGGTGGCGCTGCGGACGCTGGGCGACCGCGAGGAGGCCGCTGACGCCGTCCAGGACGCCCTCGTCTCCGCCTACCGGGCCGCCCACACCTTCCGAGGCCAGTCGGCCGTCACAACGTGGCTGCACCGGATCACGGTGAACGCCTGCCTGGACCGCGCACGCAAGGCGGCTTCCAGGAAGACGTCCCCCGTGGACGACACGGAACGGCTCGAACAGCTCCTGGAGCCTCACGAGTCGGCCTCCGCTCCGGCCGAGCGCAACGATCTGCACCGCGAGCTGTTGGAGGCACTGGGCACTCTGCCTCCCGACCAGCGGGCAGCCCTCGTCCTGGTGGACATGCAGGGCTACCCCGTGGCGGAGGCGGCCAGCCTGCTCGACGTGCCGACCGGCACGGTCAAGAGCCGCTGCGCGCGTGGCAGAGCCAGACTTCTCCCGCTGCTCAAACACCTGCGTACGGACAGCGGGAGCGACAGAGCGAGCAAGAAGTCGGGTGAGGGACGGAACCGCACGCAGGGGGCATCCGTCCCACCCGCAGCAGGAGAACACGATGGACCAAGCGATTCAGCTGCTGTGAAGGGCGGAGGTGGGCGAGCGTGACATCCACGACTGACAAAGCCGGGCACCCGGACGTCGAGGAGATCTCCGACCTCACCGAAGGTCTGCTCCCTCCCACCCGCACGGTGGACGTGCGACGGCACCTGGTCGACTGCACGCTCTGCGCCGACGTCTACGACTCGCTGGAGGAGATCCGAGGCCTGCTCGGCACGCTGCCAGGCCCGCCCCGGATGCCCGACGATGTCGCGGGACGCATCGACGCGGCTCTCGCCGCTGAGGCCCTGCTGAATGCCACGGTTCTCGAAGACGACGCCACAGGCGCCCTCGCGTCCGTCGGCGCTTCGCGCCCGCTGCCCGATGAGGGCGACGACGACGGCAGGCATGTTTCACGTGAAACATCGACTGCGGCGGACCGTCCCGCGGGACGCCCTCGCGCGGCCACCGGCCCGGGCCGCGCGAACCGCCCGCGTCGTGCACGCCGCAGGACTGCGGTCCTGAGCGCCATGTTCACGGCCGCCGCGCTGGGACTCGGCGGTCTGCTGTTCCAGTCGCTGGGCAACAACGCCTCGGACAACGACTCTCCGTCGGTGTCCCCCGAGCAGAGCGACTCCGCGAATACCTTCGCTGAGGGCAAGCTCAAGGGCCAGGTCGCGGATCTTCTCGCCAAGGCCGACAAGAAGAAGGACAGCGGCCCTCGCACCTCCAACCCGTACGGCAGCCAGTCCACCGAGGGGCCGCACATCCTGAACACGCCCTCCGTCTCGGTTCCCGGGTGCATCACACAGGGAATCGGTCGCGACGCGGAACCGCTCGCCTTCAAGGAAGGTTCCTACGAGGGCAAGGAGGCGTATCTCGTGGTCCTGCCCGACGTCTCCGACACCACACGCGTCACGGCCTACGTCGTGGACTCCGCCTGTGTGGACAAGTCGTCGATCTCCGTCGGCAAGGTTCTGCTGGAGCACACCTACGCGCGGAGCTGAGCCGGCCCGGATCCGCCGCGGAGCGTCCTGAGCACCTCTGTGTCATCCCTGGCGTCCCCGCACGGTGACGCGTCTTCGTGTGCCCGGACACAGTGGGAATGCGCGCCCCTTAGGATCCGTTGGGTGGGGTGAGGGTTCTGAGAGAAGCTCCCACCAGTCGTACGAAGCAGTCTCCAGAGACGAGGAATCAACCCGTGAGCGACGTCCGTAACGTGATCATCATCGGCTCCGGGCCCGCCGGCTACACGGCGGCGCTCTACACCGCGCGCGCGTCGCTTAAGCCGCTGGTGTTCGAGGGCGCCGTCACCGCAGGCGGTGCGCTGATGAACACCACTGAGGTGGAGAACTTCCCCGGCTTCCAGGACGGCATCATGGGCCCCGAGCTCATGGACAACATGCGTGCGCAGTCCGAGCGCTTCGGTGCCGAGCTGGTACCGGACGACATTGTCGCCGTCGACCTCAGCGGTGAGATCAAGACCGTCACGGACACGGCAGGCACCGTGCACCGGGCGAAGACGGTCATCGTCACCACGGGTTCGCAGCACCGCAAGCTGGGTCTGCCCAAGGAGGACGCCCTCTCCGGACGTGGCGTCTCCTGGTGTGCGACCTGTGACGGCTTCTTCTTCAAGGACCAGGACATCGCCGTGATCGGCGGAGGCGACACCGCCATGGAGGAAGCGACCTTCCTCTCCCGGTTCGCCAAGTCCGTGACGATCGTCCACCGTCGGGACACCCTGCGCGCCTCCAAGGCGATGCAGGAGCGTGCCTTCGCCGACCCGAAGATCAAGTTCGTCTGGGACAGCGAGGTCGCCGAGATCCAGGGCGACCAGAAGCTCTCCGGTCTGAAGCTGCGGAACCTGAAGACCGGCGAGACGTCCGAGCTGCCCGTCACCGGCCTGTTCATCGCGATCGGCCACGACCCGCGCACCGAGCTCTTCAAGGGCCAGCTCGACCTGGACGGGGAGGGCTACCTCAAGGTCGAGGCACCCTCGACCCGCACCAACCTGACGGGTGTCTTCGGCGCCGGCGACGTCGTCGACCACACCTACCGCCAGGCGATCACCGCGGCCGGCACCGGCTGCTCCGCCGCTCTCGACGCCGAGCGCTTCCTCTCTGCCCTCGCGGACGGCGAGGCCGCCGCGGAGCCCGAGAAGACCGCTGTCTGACCCCCTTCCCGCCCCACCGCACCAACCAGTTAAGGAGCCCGCCGTGGCCGGCACCCTCAAGCACGTGACCGACGATTCCTTCGAGCAGGACGTTCTCAAGAGCGACAAGCCCGTCCTGGTGGACTTCTGGGCCGCTTGGTGCGGTCCGTGCCGCCAGATCGCTCCGTCCCTCGAGGCGATCGCCGCCGAGTACGGCGACAAGATCGAGGTCGTCAAGCTCAACATCGACGAGAACCCGGGTACGGCCGCCAAGTACGGCGTCATGTCCATCCCGACCCTGAACGTCTACCAGGGTGGCGAGGTCGCCAAGACCATCGTCGGTGCCAAGCCGAAGGCCGCGATCGTGCGGGACCTCGAGGACTTCATCGCCGAGTAGTTCAGCAAGCCGCCCGCTGCAGGCAGCGATGTTTCACGTGAAACACGGATGGGCCAGCCCGAACGGGCTGGCCCATCCGCATGTATGGCCACTGGCGCAGGCGCCTTGCCGACAGGCCCGAGAGCGCGCGCCCTACAGCGGGCGCAGCACCGGCTCCTTCTGTACCGCCCCCAGCAGCCGGTCGAGCGCCAACTCCACGTCTTCCTTCCAGGAGAGCGTCGTACGCAGCTCCAGACGCAGTCGCGGGTACGTCGGGTGCGGCCGGACCGTCTTGAATCCCACGGCCAGGAGATGGTCGGCGGGCAGGACGCAGGCCGGCTCCTTCCAGCGGGCGTCTCCGAAGGCCTCGATCGCTTTGAAGCCCCGCCGGAGCAGATCCTTGGCGACCGTCTGCACCATCACGCGTCCGAGTCCCTGTCCCTGAAAGCCAGGGGTGATGAAGGCCGTCATCAGCTGGACCGCGTCAGGGGAGACCGGGCTCGTGGGGAAGGCAGTCGCCCGCGGCACATAGGCAGGCGGAGCGTAGAGCACGAAGCCCGCCGGTACGTCATCCACGTACACGACCCGGCCGCAGGATCCCCATTCGAGCAGGACGGCGGAGATCCACGCCTCTTTCTCCAGCTCGGGTGTTCCTGCCTTTACCGCGGCCTGACCGCTGACTGGGTCCAGCTCCCAGAAGACACACGCGCGACAGCGCTTGGGAAGGTCCTGAAGGTTGTCCAGCGTGAGCGGTGCGAGCCGGCGCCCCATGAAGGCAGTTCCTCACTTTCCTCGCCCGCAGCGTCGCGAGCGGCTGTCAGAGCGCTCCGTTCCCTGAGCAGGCTGCCGACGAACCCGCCGACCGCGCCGAGCCCCAGGCCCGCGCTCACCAGTCCGGTCCGGCTCACCGTTCGCATGGCCCCTCGCCTCCCCATAAAGGTGCTGCCAGGTGGATGCGCCATACCCGAACGCATCGTATCCACGATGCGATTCCATCGATACCGCCTGAAAGCAAAGAGCGGGCCGTGTTCCGGTACACACCGGACACGGCCCGCTCTGCTGGTCGGCTGGTCGTAATCGACCGGCCGACCCAGGCCTCAGGCTTCCGTCTCCTCGGAGTCGTCGTCCAGGAGGCTCTTCTGCAGAACCGGTCCCTCACCCGGGGCGAGCGAGCCGAGGATCCGCTCAAGGTCGTCCATCGAGGCGAACTCGACGGTGATCTTGCCCTTCTTCTGGCCGAGGTCGACCTTCACCCGAGTCTCGAAGCGGTCCGAGAGACGGGTCGCGAGGTCGCTCAGCGCCGGGGAGAGCCGCGTGCCGGCTCGCGGCCCCTTGGAGCGTGTGGCCGACTGCGGCCGCGACCCCATGAGCGTCACGATCTCCTCGACCGCTCGCACCGAGAGCCCCTCGGCCACGATCCGGTGAGCCAGTCGGTCCTGCTCCTCCGAGTCGTCCACGGAGAGCAAGGCTCGCGCATGTCCGGCGGAGAGCACCCCGGCGGCCACGCGGCGCTGGACCGACGGCGACAGCTTCAGCAGACGCAGGGTGTTGGAGACCTGAGGGCGCGACCGCCCGATCCGGTCGGCCAACTGGTCGTGCGTGCAGTTGAAGTCCTTGAGGAGCTGGTCGTAGGCGGCAGCCTCTTCCAACGGGTTCAGCTGAGCACGGTGCAGGTTCTCCAGGAGCGCGTCCAGGAGAAGCTTCTCGTCATCCGTGGCCCGCACGATCGCCGGGATGGCCTCGAGCCCCGCTTCACGGCAGGCCCGCCAACGCCGCTCGCCCATGATGAGCTCGTAGCGCGCCGGACCCATCTGCCGTACGACGACGGGCTGGAGAAGGCCTACCTCCTTGATGGAGGTGACGAGTTCAGCGAGAGCGTCCTCGTCGAAGACCTCACGGGGCTGGCGCGGGTTCGGGGTGATGGAGTCGAGCGGCAGCTCGGCGAAGTATGCGCCGACGGGTGCCGACGGAGCCTCCCCGAATACGCTCGCCGACGACTCCTCTGTTTCATGTGAAACATGGGCTGCCGGAAGTGCGGCCACCTTGGCCGCCGCCACCCCGCGCTCTGCGGTGAGCACAGGCACGGCTCCCGGCGATGTGGACCCGCCGCCCATCGCGGGTGGTGCCGCCTTCTCTCCTGTCGGTGCAGCCGGGATCAGTGCGCCGAGACCACGGCCCAACCCCCTCCGTCGCTCGCTCACTGGATCCCCTCCACCATGCTCTGTTCGTTGTGTGCGCCCATGTGGGCATGCTGCGCGTCGTAGGCCACTCCGACGCCGCGCAGCGCGATCTCTCGTGCCGCCTCCAAGTAGGAGAGGGCACCGCTCGACCCCGGGTCGTAGGTCAGCACCGTCTGACCGTAACTGGGGGCTTCGGAGATACGGACCGAGCGCGGAATGCTCGTCCGCAGCACCTCGTCGCCGAAGTGGCTGCGCACCTCGTCGGCGACCTGGGACGCGAGGCGGGTCCGGCCGTCGTACATGGTGAGCAGGATCGTCGATACATGCAGGTTGGGGTTGAGGTGCCCCCGCACCAGATCGACGTTGCGCAGCAGCTGGCCCAGGCCCTCCAGCGCGTAGTACTCGCACTGAATCGGGATGAGTACCTCGGCACCGGCTACAAGAGCGTTGACCGTCAGGAGGCCCAGCGACGGCGGGCAGTCGATGAGGATGTAGTCCAGCGGCTGCTCGTACGCCTGGATCGCCCGCTCCAGCCGGCTCTCTCGTGCCACCAAGGACACCAGCTCGATCTCCGCACCGGCGAGATCGATCGTGGCAGGTGCGCAGAAGAGACCCTCGACATCAGGTACTGGCTGGACAACCTCGGAGAGTGGCTTGCTGTCGATCAGCACGTCGTAGATCGAAGGAACTTCGGCGTGATGGTCAATGCCCAGCGCAGTGGAGGCATTGCCCTGAGGGTCGAGGTCGACCACCAGGACGCGCCCACCATGCAGAGCGAGCGAAGCAGCAAGGTTGACCGTGGTCGTGGTCTTGCCCACCCCGCCCTTCTGGTTGGCGACCACCATCACGCGGGTTTGGTCAGGCCGTGGCAGGCCCTCGCCGGCGCGGCCGAGAGCCTCCACCGCCAGTTGGGCAGCACGACCGATGGGAGTGTCGTCCATCGGGGGCGGTGTTTCACGTGAAACATCCTCCCCCATCGACTCGGTACGGGGACCGGGGACCGGATCGGTCATCGGTCCCGCGATGTTGGCGTCGGACCGCAAGGATTCACTCTCCTCGACTTCAGGCTCGCAATGAACAGAGCCTCCCATGTCTTCGGGGTCGTGAACCAGCGAGGCCCGTTGTTCTGTGGAGAAATCCACCTCTGTGGACAACTCCGTGCCCTCTCTGGGGGACGCATTGCCGCCACGAGAGGGTCTTTTTCCGAAGGATCCCAGGGATCCAAGAGGGTTTCGGTCGCGGGGTTCGGCCGCGGCGCGTCCGCGACTGATGATGCCGTGCAGCAGTGAGCGACGTTTCACGTGAAACACGATGCACAGCGCGCGCGACCGCGACCGCGCGACACTCCGGCATGCGTAGGTTTGGCAGCTTGTGTGGAGTACGTCTCGTCGTCAGGACGGATCAGTCAACGAGCCTCCGACCCGACAACAGACATCCCGAATGAGTCGCTCTCCTCGGGAATCGGTCAGCGACGCCTACGGGTCCGCCCCGTCCGGGCCGCCTTCGCCCGCTTGGCCGCGAAGCGCACGCCGCCGGGACTCTCACCGACCTCGACGCGTACCACCGTGGCGAGAGGATCCACCACACCTTCACCGACGTGAAGCACGGAGATATCCACGGCGCCCAGCTTGCTCAGGGCGGCCCCGGCGTTCTTGACCTCTTCCTCAGCGGTGTCGCCTTTGAGGAGGAGCATCTCTCCGTACGGACGCAGCAGCGGCACGCCCCAGGCCGCGAGGCGGTCCAGCGGCGCCACGGCCCGCGCTGTCACCACGTGGACCGGAGGCAGCTTGCCAAGGACCTCCTCGGCGCGGCCACGGACGACGGTGACGTGGTCGAGACCGAGCAGCTCGACGACCTCGGTGAGGAAGTTCGTCCGCCGCAGCAAGGGCTCAAGAAGCGTGATCTTCAGGTCAGGGCGGACGAGGGCGAGCGGGATACCCGGCAGTCCGGCACCGGAACCGACATCGCACACCGTCACGTTCTCGGGAACGACCTCCGAGAGCACCGCACAGTTCAACAGGTGCCGTTCCCAGAGGCGAGGCACTTCACGGGGGCCGATCAGACCCCGCTGCACTCCGGCGTCCGCCAGCAGTTCCGCGTAACGAACCGCGTCTGCGAAGCGATCGCCGAATACCGCCCGGGCCTGCTCGGGCGCAGGGGGAAGCTCCGCTGCCTCCGTCACGGGGAACCGTCCTTCCGTACCGCTTGAGCGCACTGCGCGCTGACTACCAGGACTATCAGGAACCATCGGGGACTATCAGGCTGACAAAGTTCGGCCCCGCCTGCGAACACAGACGGGGCCGGAGAACGACGTGCTGGATCAGGCGGGGAGCACGACGACGAAGCGCTGCGGCTCCTCGCCCTCGGACTCACTGCGCAGGCCCGCGGCCTTGACCGCGTCGTGCACCACCTTGCGCTCGAAGGGGGTCATCGCCTTCATCTTCACGGGCTCACCGGAGCTCCTGACCTCGGCCGCGGCCTTCGCGCCCAGCTCGGAGAGTTCCTCGCGCTTCTTGGCGCGGTAACCCGCGATGTCCAGCATCAGCCGGCTGCGGTCCCCGGTCTCCCGGTGCACGGCCAGCCGTGTGAGCTCCTGGAGGGCTTCCAGGACCTCACCGTCGCGACCGACCAGCTTCTGCAGGTCACGGCCGCTGGAGTCGCTGATGATCGAGACCGCCGCGCGATCGGCCTCGACATCCATGTCGATGTCGCCGTCGAGATCGGCGATGTCCAGCAGACCCTCGAGGTAGTCGGCCGCGATCTCGCCCTCCTGCTCCAGGCGGGTCAGGGTGTCGCCACCCTCAGGGGCAGCGGAGGTGGTGCCTTCCGTCACGGGATGGACTCCTTCTTACTTCTTGGACGGGGACTTGGGCCGCTGCGGGCCCTTGCGCTGTCCGGACTGGGCCTTGCTGCGGGTGCCACCGGACGCGGACTTGCCGCCCGCCGGCTTGGGGCCGGGCTTGGCGTCCTCAGGTTCGTCGGACTTGCTGAGTGAGGTCTTCGGCGCGGACTCGTCCGCCGCCTTGGTACCGCCATGAGCAGCGCCCGACTGACGCTGGGACTTGCTCTGCCGCTTGGGCTGCTGACGCTTGGGAGCAGCGCCGCCCGTCGCCGGGGTGCCGTCCTCGGTCTCGACCACCGTCGAGGCCTCGCTCTTCACCACGGTGCCGTCGGCCTGGGCCGCCAGGCCCGCCTTGGTCAGGCCGTTGATGAACTTGCGCTCGAAATCGTTGCGGTCGCGGCCCTTGGCCACGATGGCCTTGACGATGGCCTTCTCACCGCGGCCGCGCGTCTTGCCGTGCTGCGTGACGCGCTTGTGCAGGCGCTCCAGGTAGGAGGCCTGAGCCTTGGAACCCGGCGTCGGGTTGTTGTGGATGACGTACATCTGCTGGCCCATGGTCCACACGTTGGTGGTCAGCCAGTAGACGAGGACACCGACGGGGAAGTTGATACCGAAGACGGCGAACATGATCGGGAAGACGTACATCAGCATCTTCTGCTGCTGCATGAACGGCGTCTTCACCGTCGTGTCGACGTTCTTCGTCATCAGCTGGCGCTGCGTGTAGAACTGCGAGAACGACATCAGGACGATCATGATCGCCGTGACGACACGCACGTCGGTGATCGTGGAGCCCAGTGCCTGGACCTTGGCGTCGCTGTCCGTGAACTTCGCGGCCAGCGGAGCCCCGAAGATGTGCGCCTTCTGCGCACTCTCCAGCAGCCGGTCGTTGATCACGCCGATGGTGTCGTTCGACGCGATGCTGTTGAGCACGTGGTACAGGGCGAAGAAGAACGGGGACTGCGCCAGGATGGGAAGGCACGAGGAGAGCGGGTTGGTACCCGTCTCCTTGTACAGCTTCATCATCTCTTCGGACTGGCGCTGCTTGTCGTTCTTGTAGCGCTCCTGGATCTTCTTCATCTCGGGCTGGAGCGTCTGCATCGCCCGGGTCGCCTTGATCTGCTTCACGAAGAGCGGGATCAGGCAGATACGGATCAGGATCACCAGGGACACGATGGACAAGCCCCAGGCCCAGCCCGTGTCGGGGCCGAAGATGGCGCCGTACACCGAGTGGAACTGGACGATGACCCAGGAAACGGGTGTCGTGATGAAGCTGAAAATACTGGCAATCGTGTCCACTAATCAGGCTCCTTGAGCATGGGACGGGGTCTCGGCGGCCGGGCTCGAGGGATGGTTGGACATACCGTGCCCCTCGGTGGCCGGTTCGGCGGCGGAGGTCCCGCCCTTGCGTGCACGCCAGGCGTTACGCAGCATTTCGTGCCACCGCGGGCGCTTGCGCGGCGGGACATGGTCCACACCGCCCAGCGACCACGGGTTGCACCGCAGGATGCGCCAGGCGGTGAGTGCCGTTCCCTTGATCGCACCGTGACGGTCGATGGCTTGGTACCCGTAGTGGGAGCACGACGGGTAGTACTTGCACACCGGCCCGAGCAACGGGCTGATGGTCCACTGGTACAGCTTGATGAGAGCCAGCAGTGGGTACTTCATCGCGCGCCCCCTCCCAGTAGCCGCTCCAGGGCGGCGTCCAGGTCTCGGGCCAGCTGTGCATGGTCGGCGTCACCCGCACCGGGCAGCGCTCGTACGACTACCAGGCTACCGGGGGTCAGCAGGGCCACTCGGTCACGCATCAGATGGCGAAGCCGGCGCTTCACCTTGTTGCGTACGACGGCCCCGCCGACGGCTTTGCTGACAACGAAACCCGCACGCGTCGGGGGAGCGCTCTCCCCAGGCGCGTGCGGGTCCGTTGCACCGCTACGTAGATGAACGACGAGAAGCGGGCGTCCGGCCCGGCGTCCTCGGCGTACCGCGGTCGCGAAGTCCTCGCGCCGCCTCAGCCGATGCTCGGTAGGCAGCACGTCATGACCTGTTGGTGATCAGGCGGACAGGCTGGCGCGACCCTTGCCACGACGGTTCGCGAGAATCGCGCGGCCGGCGCGGGTGCGCATCCGCAGGCGGAAGCCGTGGGTCTTGGCGCGACGACGGTTGTTCGGCTGGAAGGTGCGCTTGCTCACTCGGGGGCTCCAGAAGAAATCGGTAGTTTCGGGGTGCCGTCTTGGCTGTCACCGTGCGCCCACGAGTAGCTCGCTTACGCCCGAGTGCACCGCTTCCCGATCACTCTTCGCGATCTGTGCCCATCGGAGGCAGGCGGCAGCAGCCATCGACAACTCGACCTGGTTACGGTACGCGCGGCTACGCCATCCGGTCAAACCAGCGCTGCCCGGGAGACACTATCCACAGCCTGGGGACAACAACTTGAACCGCATGGGTCGCCCTGACTACCGTGGCTGGACTCCGGTTCGTTCCCTTCTCCCTGCTCCATCTGGTTCGTGCCGTCCGCCCCAGCTGCTTCGTTCCACCCGCCCACCCGAGCTTCAACCCAATCCGTCCCAGGAATCACACGTTCGTGGGACCCGTGAGAGAGCGTGCCCTGTGGCTGACGTACCTGCCGATCTTGCCGCAGTGTGGCCACGAGTATTGGAGCAACTTCTCGGTGAGGGGCGTGGGCAGGGTGTCGAGACGAAGGACGAGCACTGGATCAAGCGCTGCCAGCCGCTGGCACTCGTAGCGGACACCGCGCTGCTCGCGGTCCCCAACGAGTTCGCGAAGGGTGTCCTGGAAGGGCGCCTGGCGCCGATCGTCAGCGAGACCCTGAGCCGCGAGTGCGGCCGCCCGATCCGTATCGCGATCACCGTCGACGACTCCGTCGGCGAGAGTCCGGCCCCGCCGGCGCCCACGCAGTCGCAGCAGCGCTACGACGAGCCCGAGCGGCACTCCGCGCAGGGCCGTGACGGATACCGGGGGTACGGCCGCCACCGTGCGGACGACCACATGGACGACCACCCGCAGGGCCGTCCCGACCAGCAGCAGCCCCGCGGGGACCAGCTCCCGACCGCCCGTCCCGCGTACCCCGACTATCAGCGCCCCGATCCCGGCGCCTGGCCGCGGCCCTCGCAGGACGACTACGGCTGGCAGCAGCAGCGGCTCGGCTTCCCGGACCGGGATCCGTACGCGTCGCCTTCCCAGGACTACCGCCAGCAGCCGCCGGACCGCTCTCCCTACGACCAGCAGCGGTCCGACTACGAGCAGCAGCGGCCCGGGTACGACCAGCCGCGCTCCGACTACGACCAGCGCCCGGACCGCCGCGACCGTCGTCCCGAGCCGCCGTCGCAGCCCGGCACCGGGCATGTCCACCGCGGCGGACCCGTCGGCTCGAATCTGCCCGCCTCCAGTGGCGCCCCGGGCCC
>NZ_JAPWHT010000569.1:0-5771 GCF_027270795.1 Streptomyces sp. ActVer | reverse complement strand
CCCGCTCCCGGTGCGGCACCCGCTCGCAGGCCTCCAGCCGTGCGTCGAAGCCGTGCTCCCGGCAGTGCGCGTCGAAGAGTTCACGCAGTCGCGCGACTCCGGACGCCGGGATGTCGTGGAGCATGCGGCCGGGCTGCCGGCCGAAGGAGTGGGCCGCGGTGTCGGCGTCGGGGCCGGTGACAGTGAAGTCGGTCGCTCCGCTCACATCGGCGGCGACCGCCGGATCCTGGACGCCGAACGCCCCCGGGTCCACCTCCGCCGGCGACCGCTCCCCGCTCCACATACCCAGGTGACCACCGTCGAGGACCACCAACTCACCGGACGGACACGTGATCGCGCCCAGCTCGTAGATCTCTTCCATGGCGCGGCAGTCTACGAAGGCACCGCTCCTCGACGACCCCCTGCCGAGCGGGCTGTCCGGTTTTCGCCCCTCGAAGTGCTCAGAAGCCGTCAGAAGTCGTCAGGAGCCCTCGGTGGCCAGGACCGGGCGGTTGGCGTCGGTGTCGCTGCCCGGTCCGGTGATGGGTGGTACCGGTACATCGACGGTACGGGCCAGGCGGGCGCCCTCCGGCCCGTACGCCGCCCGCGGTTCGGGGAAGAACCACAGCAGCGACAGGAACAGCACGGCGGAGACCGCCAGGGAGATCGGCAGGCCGATGTCGATCCCGCCGGCCAGGTCACCGAGCGGGCCCACGAACTGGCCGGGGATGTTCGTGAAGAGGACTCCGATGACGGCGGAGACCCACCAGGCGGTCATCCCGCGCCAGTTCCAGCCGTGCGCGAACCAGTAACGGCCGCCCCGCTGGCGCCGGTTGAAGACCTGGAGCGCGTCGGGGTCGTACCAGCCGCGCCGGGTGAAGAAGCCCAGCATCATCACGACCATCCACGGCGTCGTACACGTGATGATCATCGTGGCGAACGTCGAGATGCTCTGTACGAGGTCGAAGCCGAAGCGCCCGACGAAGATGAACGCGATGGACAACACGCCCACCAGCACCGTCGCCTGGACCCGGGACAGCCGGGGGAACACGGACGAGAAGTCGAGCCCGGTCCCGTACAGCGCGGTCGTGCCCGTCGCCATGCCGCCGATCAGCGCGAGCAGACACACCGGCAGGAAGAACCAGCTCGGCGAGATGGCCAGCAGCCCGCCCACGAAGTCCGGGGCCGCGGGATCGACGTAGTCCGGTGCCTTCGCCGCGATGATGCTCGCGGTCGCCAGGCCGAAAACGAACGGCAACAGGGTCGCGATCTGCGACAGGAACGCGGCGCCGATCACCTTGCGGCGCGGAGTGCTCGCCGGGATGTAGCGCGACCAGTCGCCGAGGAACGCGCCGAAGGACACCGGGTTCGAGAGCACGATCAGGGCGGAGCCGATGAACGACGGCCAGAACAGATCCTGTGTCGCCGCGTCGGCCGACGCCGTGAAGATCCCCGCGTACGAGGAGTCGAAGTCCCCGGCGAAGGCCACCGCGCCGAGCAGGAACAGCAGGGTCGCCGAGGTCACCGCGACCTTGTTGACGAACAGCATGAAACGGAACCCGTACACGCACACCGCGAGCACCAGCACGGCGAACAGCGCGTACGCGACGACGTACGACAGGTCGCTGCGGCTCAGTCCGAAGAGCCGGTGCGCACCGCCGACCAGGGCGTCGCCCGAACTCCACACCGAGATGGAGAAGAACGCGACCGCGGTGAGCAGCGACAGGAACGAACCGACGACCCGGCCGTGCACGCCCAGGTGGGCGGAGGAGGAGACGGCGTTGTTCGTGCCGTTGACCGGCCCGAAGACCGCCATCGGACAGAGGATCAGCGCACCCGCGATGACCCCGAGGAGCGTCGCCGCGAGCCCCTGCCAGAAGGAGAGGCCGAAGAGGATGGGGAAGGCCCCGAGTACGCAGGTGGAGAAGGTGTTGGCCCCACCGAAGGCGAGCCGGAAGAGGTCGAGCGGGCTCGCGGAGCGGTCCGCTTCGGGGATCCGCTCGACGCCGTAGGGCTCGACCTCGGTGAGGGACGGGGGCTGCGTGGCGGGGGAGTTCTGGGACAAGGAGGGGCTCCAGCGAAGGACCGACACCCCGGGGGCGTCAGGGCGGGGGAGCGCGTGATGACGCGGCTGGCCGGACGGCGTGTCGCTGTCGCTTGGGTGCGCGGAGCGCGGGGAAGCCGTCCCTTGGTGCGGTGATCTGCCGAAGCTAAGGGCTGGGCCGAGGCCCGCACCAGTGGACGAACCATCCATGTTCGCGGTCGCCGGTGGACGAATCTGTCATCGGCTCTTGTCAGTTGCCGGTGGCCGAACCGCACGGTCTCGCGGGCGGCCCTGTCCGTCGGGTGATCGCTGTCATCCGCCGTGGCTCACGGGCGTCAGAGCCGCGAATCCGCAGGCGAGCAGCGCGAGCACGGTCAGCCGTGCCCGGAGGCTGTTGACCACTTTGCGCATGAAGTCCTCCCGTTGACGTCGTTTCCCGAACCGGCTCAGGTGTCAGTTGTCGGTCGGAGTGTCCTCGGGGCCCGCGTCCTCGGCAATGGGTCCCGGACCGTCGGGCCCCTGTGCGCGAACCCGCTGTACGTGCCCCAGGGAGTCCCGCAACTCCGTGAGCCAGTCGTCCGCATGGCGCTCGACGAGGCGGACGCACCAGGCGAGCGCGTCGCTGCGGCTGCGGGCGACACCGGCGGCGATCAGGGTGTCGAGGACCTGCCGTTGCGGCTGCCGCAGGCGCGTCATCACGGGCGCCGCGACATGCGTGAACAGGGCTCGCTCACCGCCGCACTCCACACCCCACGAGACCTTCTTGCCGAAACGGTGCTCGGCCTCGCGGGCCACGGCGACCCGGGCGTCGCGGGTGCGCTCGCGGAACTCCTGGATACGGGAGCCGACGGCCGCCTCCCGCTCGGCGTCCGAGGCGCTCTCGGCGAGCCGGGGTTCGGGGATGCGGCCGACGACGGTGATCTCCTCGCGGTCGACCGTGACCTCGCCGAGGCTCTCGAAGAGGTCGTCAGGAAGACGGCCGGCGAACCAGCCGCGCAATTTCTCGTGGTGTTCGGATGTAATCATGTAACTACGATTACTCGCTTGCAGTCCGGATGCAAGGGTCCGGCGCTCAGCTGGAAGCGGAATGTTTCAGGCCTATTGCTGAGCAGTACATATCCGGCCAGCGTGTCCACTCGGTGACGCAGGGTCCGCTCAACTCCGGGGTCTGCGCGTTCGAATTCCGTAACTTCACGCCACTGATTCAATACGCAAGGTTACTGAAACGCGTGGGGTCGACGTGTGTTTCCGGCGCGGACTCGGCAGACTCGCGCTCGCCGCACCGGCACTCGACCGAGCCGGCGGCAACCAACCGAGCGGAAGGATGCACACAATGCCGAACACCGCGCGCTGGGCAGCGACGATCACGCTGACGGCCACCGCCGTATGCGGACCCCTCACCGGGTCCGCCCTCGCCGCCACCCCCTCGCCGAACTCCCTCTACGCCCCCTCCTCCCTGGTGCTCACCATGGGCCACGGCGAGCTCAAGGCCGACGCCGCCCCCGGACGCGCGGTCACCCTGACCTGTGCGCCGGCCGCCTCGGGAACCCACCCGGCGGCGGCGTCGGCCTGCGCCGAACTCCGGGAGTCCGGAGGGGACTTCAACACCCTGCCAGGAAGAACCGAAGTCATGTGCACCCGCGAATACGATCCCGTCGTCGTCACGGTCGACGGTGTCTGGCAGGGCAAGCGGGTGTCCTATGAACGCACCTTCTCCAACGAGTGCGTGAAGAACGCCTACGGGTCGACCGTCTTCACGTTCTAAAGGACCGGGGTCGCGCGGTTCGCCGATGTGCGTCGACGGAGGCCCGCGGATGCGGATGGGGAGTGCGGGTCCCCTCGCGGAGTGCCACGCGATCTCGCAACAGGGGCCGGCGGAGACGGAGTGGGGCCGTCTCCGCCGGCCCCGGCGTCATTCCCGGGACGGCCGCGACGTCAGTCCTGAGCCGAGTTCGGCCTCAATCCTGAGCCGATCCCGGCGTCATGCCGAAGTGGTGATGCTCCAGGAACCCACTTCGCGGTAGGCGGAGTCGGAGACGGCCGCCCCGTCGCCCGGCTTCAGCTCGTAGTGCTGGAGGTTCCCTCCCCAGTAGCGCAGGATCCGCCCCAGCTCCCGCGCGGCGTTCCCCTCCCAGGCGGTGTCGCCCATGTCGACTTCGAGAACGAACTTCATGGCGAGGCCCTCCTCTTCCTGGTCCTGTGGCCCCGGTCTTGTTCCGGACTGCTCTCCTTCAATCGTTTCATTGAAGTGCTTCTTGAGACTTGAGCCGAGTTCGTGCCAGTCCAAGGCCACGGCCTACTCTGTAACCCTCAAATCAGGGTGAAGCGGCAGGCTGAGGAGACCGGGTGGGCGACCGACTGCGGGCCGTCGATCTCGCGCGGGAGGCGGGCATCTCGACGCAGCAGGTCCGCAACTACGTGGAGACGGGCATCCTGCCGCCCGTCGAGCGCACGGACAGCGGCTACCGGGTGTTCACGACCGCACACGCCGAAGCGCTCAGGGCCGGCCGCGCGCTGGCTGTCGGGCACGGCTGGCCGACGACCGGCGCGATCATGCGGGCCGTGCACGGCGGCGACCTGGAGACCGCGCTCGCCGTCCTGGACGAGAGCCACGCCGAGCTCCACCGGGAGCGCACCGAACTCGCCGAGGCCATCCGGGCGCTGGACACGCTGATCACCCACGAGGCCGAGCCGCCTGACCGGGACCGTGGCGGGATGCGTATCGGTGAAGTGGCCGACGCCATCGGGGTGCAGACGCCTGTCCTGCGGCTGTGGGAGACGCGAGGCCTGCTGCGGCCGACGCGGGAGAAGGTCACCGGATACCGCCGCTACTCCGCCTCGGAGGCGCGGCTCGCCCAGATCGTGGCGCTTCTGAGGCGTGGTCACCATCCGTTCTCCACCATCGAGCCGGTCCTGTCCGAACTGCGCACCACCGGCAGCCCCGAGCGCGTACGGGCCGAACTGGCGGGCCGGGAACGCGAGTTGCATCTGCGGAGCCGGAGCCGGCTGGAGGGCTCGGCCGCTCTCCACGCGTACCTCCTGGCGCTTACGAAAACGTTTTAAGCGGTCTCCGCAGGTCGGCGGGCGCACCGCACCAAGGCCAACTACCGGTCTGTGTCAGAAGTGTTGACCCTGGATTGGAAACGTTTTAATTTCCCCTCACCCAACAGCCAGAGGTGAGGAGGCTCCGTGGCCGCGGTGGTGCGGGAGCGTGCAGGTAAGGAGGCGGTGACCCCATCCCGCCGCCGTCCGACCGGTGCGTTCAGGGGGAGAAAAGGTTTCCAGAGCCGCAGGAGCGGGAGCCGAAGAAACCGGGCGCTGTTCCTGCTGATGCTCCCCGGGCTCGGCTACTTCCTGCTGTTCCACTACGGCGCCCTGGCGGGCAACGTCATCGCGTTCAAGGACTACGTGCCCTTCGACGGCATCTGGGGCAGTCCATGGGTGGGACTCGGCAACTTCCAACGGATGTTCCAGGACGCCGAGTTCTGGGACGCGGTCCTCAACACCCTCTGGATCGCGGTCCTCCAGATCGTCTTCTACTTCCCCGTACCGCTCGCCCTCGCCCTGCTCCTGCACACCCTGACCTGGACCACCGTCCGCCGCTTCGTGCAGTCGGTGGCGTATCTGCCGCACTTCATCTCATGGGTGATCGTGGTCGCCCTGTTCCAGCAGGTCCTCGGCGACACGGGGCTGGTGAACGGTTATCTCGGCGACGCGGGCCTGAGCACCGTCGACATCATCGGCAACC
>NZ_JAPWHT010000568.1:0-5774 GCF_027270795.1 Streptomyces sp. ActVer | reverse complement strand
GTCGTGCTCGGCCCCGCGTCCACGGGCCGGCTCGAAGCGGTGCTCGGGTCTCCCCCGCCCACGACTCCGACGCCCGACGTGCCGCCCGGCCGCGGCTACGCCCGGCTGGGCTCGGGCCCGGTCCACCGCCTCCAGGTCCCGGCGACCCCGGACCCGTACGACGAGGCGACGAGCGAGGCCCACCGACAGGCGGTGGTCGGTCTGCTGCCTGCACGCACGACTCCGGCGGACGCCGAGCCGACGGGCATGGCACCGGCGGACCATGTGGACGCAACCCCGGAAAGCCCCGTGCGCTTCACCGCACCGGGTGCCTTGGGCGTCCCCGCGGAAGGCTGAGCGGACAGAGGCCGAGGCGTCGCGCACGAGTACGCGCGGCGACCTCCCTCCGCCACTGGCCGGGCGGTAGTGGCCAGTGGCCCGGAGTGCCGCGCCCTCGTCGGAGCGCGGGACACGGGAGGCGCCGCCGCAGAAGTCGGATCCGGAGGCGTCACGCCACGAACGTGCGTGGCGACTCCGTTCCGCCGTTCGCCCCCGACTCCACCAGCCGGGCGGCCACGGCCAGGCGCGTTGCGGCCTCGTCGGCCACCGCGCCGCCGACGGTGAACGGCAGCCGAACATAGCCCTCGAAGGCCCCGTCGACCCCGAAGCGGGGCCCGGAGGGGACGCGCACACCCACCCGCTCACCGACCTCGGCCAACCGTGACCCGGACAGACCTCCCGTACGCACCCACAGGGTGAGCCCGCCGCGCGGCACGTCGTACTCCCAGCCGGGCAGTTCACGGCGCAGGGCCGTCACCAGCGCGTCGCGGGTCTCGCGGGCCTGGGTGCGCCGGATGTCCACGGCCTGCTCCCAGCCACCGGTGCTGGGCGGCCAGTTCACGGCGAGCTGCTCCAGGACGGGGGTGCCGAGGTCGGCGTACGCGCGGGCCGCGACCAGGCTGCGGATCACGTCGGGGGCGGCGCGGACCCAGCCGATCCGCATGCCCGCCCAGAACGCCTTGCTGGCCGAGCCGACGGTGATGACCGTGGATCCGGCCGGGTCGAACCCGCAGACGGGACGCGGCATTTCGAGGCCCTCGTCCAGATGGAGCTCGCTCATGGTCTCGTCCACGATCAGCACGGTGCCGGCGGACCGGGCCGCGTCGACGAGCCGCCTGCGCTGGTCCTCGTCGGCGAGCGCGCCGGTCGGGTTGTGGAAGTCCGCGACGACATAGGCGAGCCGGGGCGCGGCGTCGCGCAGCACCTGCCGCCAGCGGTCCATGTCCCAGCCCGCGAGCCCCTCGGCCATGGCGACGGGCACCAGCCGGGCCCCGGCCTCGCGCATCAGCTGAAGGATGTTGGCGTACGAGGGCGACTCGACGGCGATGCGCTCGCCGCGCCCGGCGAAGAGGTGACAGATGGCGTCGATGGCGCCCATGGCCCCGGTGGTCACCATGATCTGTTCGGGCATGGTCGGGATGCCGCGCGCGGTGTACCGCTCGGCCAGCATCTCGCGCAGCGCGGGCAGCCCCGCCGGATAGTCGCCGTGCGTGTGGGCGTACGGCGGGAGCTCCTCAAGGGCGCCCTGGACGGCACGTGTGAGCCATGGCTCGGGGGCGGGCAGGGCCGCACAGCCCAGGTCGATCATGGAGCCGAGGGCCTCGGGCGGCAGCGGTTCCAGGCCGCGTGCGGGCAGCGGGTTCCCGGCCGGTACGGCCGTCCAGCTGCCCGCACCCCTGCGGGACTCCAGGAATCCCTCGGCGCGCAGCGCCTCGTAGGCGGCTGCCACAGTGGTGCGGCTCACGGAGAGGGAGAGGGCCAGTTCGCGCTCGGCGGGCAGCCGCGCGGCGACCGGGACGCGCCCTTCGAGGACGAGCAGACGGACGCCGTCGGCGAGGGCGCGATAGGCGGGCGGGCGGCGTGTGCCGGGGCCCGCCGGGCGCTCCTGCTGGGAGTTGAGCAGCCGCGCGAGCTGAGCGGCACCCACCGCCGAGGTCCACTGCGCCATGATTTCCAGTCCACCTTCCCCGAATTGGCCATGGAAGAGGTTTCTTCTCAAGCCACAGAGTGTCACGGGTCAGGCCACTATCACCACCAGGGGGCACACCTTGTCCACTCCGCCGTCGGACCGGCCGTCGAGTCCGCCATCGAGGCACCTCACCCGCCGGCTGCTCCAGCTGTACGTGGGCCTGGCGCTGTACGGCGCGAGCGTGGCCCTCCTCGTGGAGGCGGGCCTGGGCTTGGCGCCCTGGCGCGTCCTGGACCAGGGCCTCGCCGAGATGACCGGGCTGACGATCGGCGTCGTGTCGATCATCGTGGGCGCCGTGGTGCTGCTCCTGTGGATCCCGATGGGCCAGCGCCCGGGCCTCGGCACGGTCTCCAACGTCTTCGTGGTCGGGATCGCCATGGACGGCACGCTCGCCCTGGTCCCGGACGCGCACGCCCTCGGAATCCGCATCCCCTTGCTGGTGGCGGGCATCCTCCTCAACGGCGTGGCGACCGGCCTCTACATAGCGGCCCGTTTCGGCCCGGGCCCGCGCGACGGTCTGATGACGGGGCTCCACCGGAGCACCGGCCGCTCGATCCGCCTGGTGCGCACGGCCATCGAGGTGGCGGTGGTGGCGACGGGCTTCGTCCTCGGCGGCACGGTCGGCGTGGGCACGGTCCTGTACGCGGTGGCCATCGGCCCGCTGGCCCAGCTCTTCCTGCGCGTGTTCACCGCCCCCTCCGCATCATCGGGCGGCAGCACGGTCGTTGCCGCCGGGCAACCGGAGCAGGCGATACTGCGCGGGTGAGCACCCGTATACGCCACCCCTACCTCGACCATCCCGGCCCGATCGCCTTCGCCCACCGGGGCGGGGCCGCGGACGGCCTGGAGAACACCGCGGCCCAGTTCCGGCGCGCGGTCGAGGCCGGCTACCGATACATCGAGACCGATGTACACGCCACGGCGGACGGAAAACTCGTCGCCTTCCACGACGCGACGCTGGACCGGGTGACCGACGGGGCGGGCCGGATAGCGGACCTCCCCTGGGACGACGTGAGCCACGCGCGCGTGGCGGGAACGGAACCGGTCCCCCTCTTCGAGGAGCTGCTGGAAACGTTCCCCGACGTCCGCTGGAACGTCGACATCAAGGCGGAGCCCGCCCTGCACCCCCTGCTCGACCTGATCCGCCGCACCGGCTCCTGGGACCGCGTCTGCGTCGGCTCCTTCTCCGAGGCGCGGGTCGCCCGCGCGCAGCGCCTGGCCGGTCCCCGTCTGGCCACCTCGTACGGCACCCGGGGTGTCCTCGGACTGCGCCTGCGGTCGTGGGGGATCCCGGCCCCGCTGCGTCGCTCGGCGGTCTGCGCCCAGGTGCCCGAGTCCCAGTCGGGCATCCCCGTGGTCGATCACCGGTTCGTGCGCGCGGCCCACGCGCGCGGGCTGCAGGTCCACGTCTGGACGGTCAACGAAGCCGCACGGATGCACCGGCTCCTGGACCTGGGAGTCGATGGCATCATGACCGATCACATCGAGACGCTGCGCGGGGTCCTGGAGGACCGCGGCACCTGGGTCTGACGGCCCGGCGCCCCGCGCGGCGTCCGCGTACGGGGACTGCGACGGGGAAGCGAGGGCACGGGTGGGCACCGACACCGTGCGGGAACAAACGGCCGACGAGGCCGCGGAACGGCGGCGCGAACAACGCGGCTGGTACGTCTACGACTGGGCCTGTTCCGTCTACTCGACGAGCGTGCTCACCGTCTTCCTCGGCCCCTACCTCACATCGGTCGCCAAGGCGGCCGCGGACGCTGACGGGTTCGTGCACCCACTGGGGATCCCGCTGCGCGCCGGCTCCTTCTTCGCGTACTGCGTGTCCGCGTCCGTCATCCTGTCGATCTTCGTGATGCCACTGGCGGGCGCTGCCGCCGACCGCACGGGCCGCAAGAAGCCGCTCCTCGCGGTCGCCGCCTATGTGGGCGCCGCGGCCACCGCGGGCATGTTCTTCCTGAACGGCGACCGCTATCTGCTGGGCGGCCTCCTGCTGATTGTGGCCAACGCCTCACTGGCCGTCTCGATGGTCCTCTACAACTCCTACCTCCCCCAGATCGCCCCGCCGGAGGAGCGCGACGCCGTCTCGTCGAGGGGCTGGGCCTTCGGGTACGCGTCGGGCTCGCTGGTCCTGGTCGCGAACCTGGTCCTCTACACGGCCCACGACACCTTCGGCGTCTCGGAGGCGACGGCCGTCCGCATCTGTCTGGCCTCGGCCGGTATCTGGTGGGGCGCCTTCACGCTCGTACCGCTCAAACGGCTGCGCGACCGCCGCACGACATCCTCCTCGGGTACGTCCTCACACGGATGGCGGCAGCTGGCGGCCACCGTGCGGGACATGCGCCGCCAGCCACTGACGCTCGCCTTCCTGCTCGCCTATCTGGTCTACAACGACGGCATCCAGACGGTCATCTCGCAGGCATCCGTGTACGGATCCGAGGAACTGGGCCTCGACCAGTCGACGCTGATCGTCGCCGTGCTGCTGGTCCAGCTGCTCGCGGTGGCCGGGGCGCTCGGGATGGGCCGACTCGCCCGGACGTACGGCGCCAAACGGACCATCCTCGGTTCACTGATCGCCTGGACCGTGACGCTGGGCGCGGGCTACTTCCTGCCCGCCGGCGCGCCCGTCTGGTTCTTCGTCCTCGCGGCCGGCATCGGGGTCGTCCTCGGCGGCAGCCAGGCGCTGTCCCGGTCCCTGTTCTCGCATCTGGTGCCGCCCGGCAAGGAGGCCGAGTACTTCTCGGCGTACGAGATGAGCGACCGCGGGATGAGCTGGCTCGGCCCGCTTCTGTTCGGTCTGACCTACCAGCTGACGGGAAGTTATCGGGACGCGATCATCTCGCTCGTGGCCTTCTTCGTGCTGGGATTCGTGCTGCTCGCGAGGGTTCCGGTACGCCAGGCGGTGCGCGACGCGGGCAACCCCGTTCCGGACAGGATTTAGCGCCGGAGGCCAAAGGCCGGTAGTGTACGCGTTTGGCCTGCCAGGCGTACCGTTACTGCGCGTCAAAGATGCCGAAACGCTGGGTGACATCTGCTCTCAGATGTGACAAACCGGGCGCAGGTGGGTACAACAAGGGGCGGCTACGACGGCGACGCATGACCCGGAACGGGAATCTTTACCGCCGACCGGACGTTGACCGGATGACGACGACAGCGACACCTGTCCTGTGGGCGACAAGCCCGGGAGGCACGATTCATGAGTGAGCGAGCTCTTCGCGGCACGCGCCTCGTGGTGACCAGCTACGAGACGGACCGCGGCATCGACCTGGCTCCGCGCCAGGCCGTGGAGTACGCATGCGAGAAGGGCCATCGATTTGAGATGCCCTTCTCGGTGGAGGCGGAGATCCCGCCGGAGTGGGAGTGCAAGGTCTGCGGGGCCCAGGCACTCCTGGTGGACGGCGACGGCCCTGAGGAAAAGAAGGCCAAGCCCGCGCGCACGCATTGGGACATGCTGATGGAGCGGCGCACGCGAGAGGAACTCGAAGAGGTCCTCGAAGAGCGCTTGGCTGTACTTCGCTCCGGAGCCATGAACATCGCGGTCCACCCTCGGGACAGCCGCAAGTCCGCGTAACCCCTCCGGGGGTTGGGCGGCATACAACGCACGCACCCAACCGCGGGTGCCGTACCTTCGGGTGCGGTGCCTGCGGTTTTGTGCGTTCGAATGGCTTTTGGGTGACTTTCGGGTGCAGGTTCGCCGTGGCTGATCGCGCAGTTCCCCGCGCCCCCAAAAGGGGCGCGGGGAACTGCGCAGTCTTTGGGGGTTCGG
>NZ_JAPWHT010000567.1:0-5786 GCF_027270795.1 Streptomyces sp. ActVer | reverse complement strand
GTCGTACACGTCGTGCGCCTCCCGCGGGCGTACGGCCACGACGTGGATCTCGGTGGTGTGCGTGGAGTTCGCGGGCGCCGGCCGCTGGGCGTAGACGATGCGCCACGCGTTGCGGTGATCGACGTAGACCTTGCGGCATCCGGCGAGATCGCGGGTGAGTTTGGCGCCGAACAGGCGGGCGTTGACGACGTCCTGGAGCTGGGCGAGCGCCAGGTCGCGGATGTCTGCGGGGGCCTGGAGAAGGTCGTTCAGGGCCCGCGGGTCGAAGGAGAGACCGAAGGCGAGCCGGTCGTGGCCGCTCATCCGGCCCCCTGGCCGGGTGCGCCGTTCTCGTCGGACTCTGCGGTTTCGGCGGTGGTCCGGCTCGAGGGCGGCGGTCCGGGCAGCAGGCGGTGGGCGGGGCGGTCCGGATCGGTCATGCACGCGGACAGCGGCCCGCCGGCAGCCCGGACGGTGGCCATGGCGTGGGTGAGGAAGTCCCGGTGCCAGACGAACAGGCCGGACAGACCGGCCTCGGGATCCTTGTGCTGCTGGTAGGCCAGCCACAGGGCGTGGAGCCAGGCGACGACGTCGGCGTGTTCCTGCCACTGCTCGCACCACGGGGCGGCGGTGGTGACCTCCGCCCCGTAGACCCGGACGAGGAAGTCATCCACCCAGTCCGACAGCGCGTCGAGCTCGTCTTCGTACTCCTCGCCCTCCAGCTCCAGGATCGGGCGGGGCTCCGGCAAGGAGCTCTGCGGCGCCAGGCCCGCGAACCCTGGCATGCCGAAGGCGCCGAACGGTGAGTCCGTGGGCGGCGGTGCGGAGGCGAGGCTGTCGAGCTGGCGGGCCTGCTCGGCAGACTGGTCCAGCAGTTTGCGGACGCTCGCCTCAATGCTCTCCAGATCGGACTCCGGCAGCCGGACCGGTTCCGGCTCCCCGCCCTCCGGGGGGACTATGGATTCAGGCACGAAAAGGGGCCTCCTTGAGCCGCAGCCAGTGGGCGTGAATTCCGGCTCAAACCATCCGGAGAATCCCCGGTTTCGGTAACCGGGACTTTGCTGCTATAACGCCCAGCGCGGCACGGCCATGGCATGACGGGCCACGCACCACAGGCCGTACCACGCTGCACAACAGGGCTCAGGACGTGAGGGTCAAGTCGTCCTGGGACAAAGTCTGTTGCAGCGTTTCAGTGAGCCGGTCGGCTGCTATCGCGGCATAGTGCTTGGTCTTCTCGACGCCGATGAAATCGCGGCCCTCCAGCAGGGCCGCGACTCCCGTCGAGCCGGATCCGCAGGTGAAGTCGAGCACCGTGCCGCCGGGCGGGGAGATCTGCACCAGCTCCCGCATGACGGAGACGGGCTTCTGCGTGATGTGCTGGCGACTCTTGCCCGACGGCTGCGAGGCGCTGTACAAGCCGGGCAGGTAGACCGGGTTCCTGGAGGCGTCGATCGGTCCGTTGCTGGCCCAGACGACGAATTCGCAGTTCTGGGTGAAACGTCCCTTCTGAGGGCGGGCCTGCGGCTTGTGCCAGGCGAGCACGCCACGCCAGAGCCAGCCGGCGGCCTGGATGGCATCCGTGGTGATCGGCAGCTGCCGCCAGTCGGTGAACAGCAGCGCCGTGCCGCCGACCTTGGTGAGCCGGTGTGCCTCGGTCATGATCTGGGTCAGCCAGAAGCCGTACGACCGCTGATCCATGTTCTCGCCGGTGAAGTCCGGCAGTTCGTGACCTGCGTCGGCAGAGGTGTACTTCTGCTTCGCGCTGCGGGAGGTGCGCTCCTTGGCCGTTCGCCCGCCGCTGTTGTACGGCGGGTCGGTGATGACGGAGTCGACGCAGTCGTCCGGCAGTTCGGCGAGGACGCCGAGCGCGTCGCCCTGGTGCAGGGAAAAAGGCAAAGAGATACCCCAATTCGGGTCGGGTGAGGTGAGGGAGAGACGCTCCGGCCCGCCTGGATAACCCGCGGGACCGCATGCAGGCAGGAAGGCACTGCGGGCCACGCAGCGGCGGGGGCGAGGGGAGGAGACAAAACTGTAGGGCACGATCCCCGGTTGAGCGCTATCGCCGCCGAAAACCCCGAAATAGAGCCTTGATCAGAGACGATTTCGGCAACCGGGGATCCGCCCTTAGTGTTTTGGAACTGCCCGGCGGACCACGCCGATGGCGCATCCCCGCCCCTGCCTTCGTGGAGGTATCCCCATGTCCTGGCACACCTGACCCGACGCCTCTGCACCAGCGCGAGCGGCAACTCGCCCACGTGCACCTGGGCCCCCGATTTACCCACCACCCCGGCCGTCGCGCCCTTTCCTCAACGACGCACGCGCCGCCGGGACTTCACCAAGGACCTCGCTGTGACATCGCACTACCCTCCCCTGCCCGCGCACCGGTCTCCGGCCCATGACGGCCGCCCGGGAGGCGTCCCCGATTGAAGGGCGTGGCCGCCGGCATCGGCGTCTTCGTCCTCTCTCCTCTCCTCCTCGCCGGCACGGCCATGCTGATGGCCACCAGCAGCGAGGCCGCCCAGACCACCTACTCGTCCTTCAGCTGCGTGGGCGACGTCGACACCGACACGGTCGTCGAGCAGGTCACCAAGATCCTCAACGGTGCGACCGCCAAGGCCGTGCACGTCGAGGGCCTGTCCCTGCCCGAGGAACAGATCCCCAACGCCCGCACGATCGTGGCCACCGGGCTCGGCCTCCACGTGCCGAAGAAGGGCCAGATCATCGCGCTCGCCACCGCGATGCAGGAATCCCGGCTGCGCAACCTGAACGCTGGCGACCGCGACTCGCTGGGTCTGTTCCAGCAACGGCCGAGCCAGGGATGGGGCACCGCTACGGAGATCCACGACCCCGTCTACGCGAGCGAGCAGTTCTACAAGCACCTGCTCGCGGTGGACGGTTGGCAGCAACTGACCGTCGCCCAGGCCGCGCAGAAGGTCCAGCGCTCCGGCTACCCCGACGCCTATGCCGACTGGGAGGAGCTGGCGACCGCCCTGCACAAGGCGATCGCCGCGACGCTCCCCGACGCCGACCATGACACCAGCGAGACGAACACCACCTCCAGTACCGCGCCCTGTGCGGCGGCCAAGGACGGCTCCGGGTACGGCAGCATCCCGGAAGGGTCGGTACCGAAGGGCTACTCGATTCCGAAGGACGCCGATCCGAAGGCGCGCGAGGCGATCGCCTGGGCGATGGCGCAGCTCGGCACGATGTACCAGTGGGGCGGCACCTGCACGGCGCCGCACGGCCCCGACCCGATGGGCCGCTGCGACTGCAGCTCGCTGACCCAGCAGGCGTACAAGCACGTCGGCATCCAGCTCACCCGCACCACGTATACGCAGGTCAACGAGGGCAAGGCCGTGTCCCCCAAGGCGCTCAAGCCCGGTGACCTGATCTTCTCCCGCGGCAGCGCCGCCCGCCCCGAGCACGTCGGCATGTACCTCGGCTCGGGACTCGCGATCGAGGCCCCCCGTACCGGAAAGCCTGTGCGGATCACGCCGCTCGCGGACTGGGACATCCTCGCCGCCCGCCGCGTCATCTGACCCCCGGTCGGGGCGCGGCAGCCCCGGCCCACCGCCCCTGACCGGGATACCCCCTGGGCCTCTTCCGCACTCACCTCGGACGGGCCCCGCAGGACCCGCCGTCCTGCCCACCCTCATTCCCCTGACATCACGGAGCACCTACTTGATAACCCGCCACAGCACCCAGCGCGCCCTCGCGGCAGCTTCCCTGGGCCTGGCCGTCGCCGCCGGCGGCCTGGCCACCGCCAGCACGGCACAGGCGTACGACACCGGCACCACCACGATCAGCTGCAGTGCGGTCAAGATCCGCAAGGCCCCGTCGAAGTCGTCCACCGTCGTGGGCATCGGCTACCGGCACGACAAGGTCGTCTACGACCAGTGGGCCTACAAGAAGGCCGAGAAGACCTGGTACACCCGCGGCACCGTGACCCGGAAGTCCGACGGCAAGAAGATCCGCGGCTACATGATCTACAACTGCGCGAACCCGTACAAGACCAACCCGGCACCGAAGCCGTCGATCCCGAAGTAGCGCACCCCGGAAGCCGGTTCGGAGCCTGAGCCGAAGCGCCATCGACAGCAGCCCCGGCCCGGCCTGTGGCCTCGTCCACCCTCGGCGCGAAACCTGCGTGACCTCGTGCACGCCACACCGCCCCAACGCGGGCGCCGACCGGGCCAGCCGTCTCCCGCACCGCTGCCGGCCTTCCTTCTCGAGGCAGTTGCCTCGCCCTCTCGCCCTTTCTGTGATTCCCGCGCGCCGGGCTTCGGCGTGCCCAAGGAGCCTCATTGCACCTGCTCGAAACCGTGCAGTATCTGGCCTACGACCCCGGCATCACGCCCTCGGGCGGTGGCCTGCCCGGCCTCGCCGTGCTCAAGAACGTCGTCAACTCGATCAACCTGTTCGCGATCGTCGCCGTTGTCGGCGCGCTCGCCGTCTCCCTCGGCGTGTGGGCGTGGGGCCACCACACCGGCGGCCACCAGGCCGAGGCCAACGGCAAGAAGGGCGCGGTGGTCGCGGCGGGCGCCGCCCTTGGTCTCGGCGCCGCGAACGGGGTCGTGGCGTTCTTCTCCGCCCTGGGGTCGCAGGTCCACTGATGCCGAAACGATTCCCCTCCCTGTCCGGCTACGGCCTCGGCTGGTCGACCCGCCAGCGCATCACGGTCCTCGCGACCGGCCTCGCCGTCCTGCTGGCCCTCGCCGTCGTCGTCGCCCTGCTCACCGGCCGCACCACAGCCGGCGACAGCCAGGCCGCCGCTCCGTCCTCCGGGCCGAGCAGCAGAACCTCCGCGTCCGCCGGCCCGGCGGCGCCGGCCGGGGCCGGTTCGGTGGCCAAGCCCCCGCAGCTGGCGGACCCGGTCGCCTTCGCCAAGGCCGCCGCGGCAACGCTGTGGTCGTACGACACCCGCACCACCAGCCGTGACCAGCAGCTCGCCGGAATGAGGGCGTGGCTGACGTCGGAGACGAAGTACGCCGACTGGTCCTCGATCGCCACACAGGTGCCGGAACCGGTGCTGTGGTCGCGGATGGCCGACCAGGACCAGTACGCCACCGCCACCGTCACGGAGGCCCACTACCCCTCGGCGTTCAAGCAGGCCCTGGCGGACGATCCGTCGGCGATCACCGAGGCGTACATCTACGCCGTCACCGTCACCGGCAAGCAGCAGATCGCCTGGAAGAAGGGCGGGGCCGGCGCCGAGGACCGCTCCATCACCCTCGCCGTGCAGTGCCGCCCCAACGCGAACTGCTCGCTGGTCTCCATCGCCCCCCGCGTCGTGCCCTGACCTGCCCCCAGCCCACCTGAGAAAGGAGGGGATTCCCCCTTGGGCTTCTGCGACCTCCCTCTCGCGGACAAACTCTGCGCCGTCGGTGACGCCGTGGATTTCGCCTCCGACCCGGGCACGGCCATCGGCAACTGGATGGCCAAGAGCGCGGGCGAACTCGCCGCGGCCGCAGCTGACTTGGCCGCCGAGGCGGTCAACACCACCACCAAGGTCGACTTGAACGCCGGGTGGTTCCGAGACAACTACGAGATGATCCTGCCGATCGGCCTGATCGTCCTCGTCGCCACGTTCTGCGCCCAGCTCGTGCGCGCCGCGATCCGCCGCGACGGCCAGGCGCTCACCCAGGCATTCACCGGCACCGCCACCGGCGTGCTGTTCGCGTTCACCGCGATCGCCTTCACCACCGTCGCCATCGAAGTCGTCAACGCATTGAGTGAACCGCCCCGGGTTCGGTAGAGATCTCAGATTGTGGTTGTGACCTGGGGTTTCGTGGATTCCATGTAGTGGTTGG
>NZ_JAPWHT010000566.1:0-5833 GCF_027270795.1 Streptomyces sp. ActVer | reverse complement strand
TGGGCTGGGGGGACGGCTCCGTGACCGTCTCCGCGAGCGGATCCGGCGCCACGGTGGGCACGGCGGGCGCGGTGGGTGCCGGGGTCTCGGTGGGCGTCGAAAGCCCCGCGGATCCCTGGCTCCCGGTGGGCGTCGGAGACGGCGCGGGGAGGAGCACCTCGGGCGGGCGGATCACGGGGACCGACACGGACGACTGCTCGGCGGCCGCGCTGGGCACGCCGCGGACGCTGCCGTCGGGGTTGAGGAAGGCCGGGTCGCCGCCGGGCACCATGCCCAGCTCGCGTGCGCGGCGCTGGAGGGCGTCGGGGGCGGAGTAGGCGTCCACGTCCCGCTGGAGCGCCTGCTCCTCGTCGGTGAGGCTCTTGGTGTCCCTCTGGAGGTCGTCGAGCTGGAACGACCCTTCGCTGAGCGCGGAGTTCAGGACCAGGAGTCCGATCAGGCCGCCGCCGAGCAGCAGTACGACGAGGAGCACGAAGGGCGTACGGGCGGCCTGTCCGGGGCCCGTCGGGAAGAGTCGCGCGAGCCGGGCGGCCCTCCCTCGCAGTTCGGGTCTGCTACTCACTCGCCCTCCCGCTGAGCTGGGGTTCTCGGCTGATGGGTCCGGGCCTGCGACCCACGCGTCCGGTGAGTTCGGTTGTCCAACTCACGCACCCTCCCGTCACTCGGCGTCCTCCCTGATGCGCTGGGCCCCGCGCAGCCGCGCCGGGGCGGCCCGCCGGTTCTCCGCGACCTCTTCCTCGGTGGGGAGTTCGGCACCGCGCGTCAGAAGCTTGAGCCGGGGCTGGTAGCGCTCGGGGACGACCGGCAGACCGGGCGGTGCGGTGTTGGCGGCTCCCGCGGCGAACACCTGCTTGACCAGCCGGTCCTCCAGGGAGTGGTAGGACAGCACGGCGATCCGGCCGCCGACGGCGAGCGACTTCACGGCGGCGGGGATCGCCCTCTCCAGGACGGTGAGTTCGCCGTTGACCTCGATGCGCAGCGCCTGGAAGGTGCGCTTGGCGGGGTTGCCGCCGGTGCGCTTGGCGGCCTGCGGCAGGGAGTCGCGGATCAGCTCGACGAGCCGCGCGCTGTTGCTGAAGGGCTCCTTGTCGCGTTCGCGCACGACCGCGGAGACGATCCGCTTGGCCTGCTTCTCCTCGCCGTACGCCCTGAGGATCCGGACGAGTTCGCCCGCCGGGTAGGTGTTGAGCACCTCGGCAGCGCTGATGCCGGTCGTCTGGTCCATGCGCATGTCGAGCGGGGCGTCCTGGGCGTACGCGAAGCCGCGGTCGGCCTCGTCGAGCTGCATGGAGGAGACGCCGAGGTCGAAGAGGACGCCCTGGACGCGCGGGAGGTCCAGGCGGTCGAGCACGTCGGGGAGTTCGTCGTAGACCGCGTGCACCAGGGTGGCCCGGTCACCGAAGGGGGCGAGCCGGTCCCCGGAGAGGCGCAGCGCCTCCTTGTCGCGGTCGAGGGCGACGAGGCGGGCCTCGGGGAAGCGGGCGAGCAGGGCCGCACTGTGGCCGCCGAGGCCGAGCGTGCAGTCGACGACGACCGCTCCCGGCCTCTCCAGCGCGGGTGCCAACATGTCCAGGCATCGCTGGAGCATCACCGGGACATGTCGGCTCTGGGTCAAGGGGCCCTCTCAGGTCCGGCACGGCGCGCACGCACCGCCGGGTCCCCGCCCGCTCCGTGAAGGGGAGGCCTGCCGGCGCCGGAAGCGTCAGCCGACCGGGAGCGGGAGGAGGCCGAGCCGTACGTACGCGCCGCGCACGTGGGGAGATCCCGGCTCGTCACCGGTCCTCCGGGGTAGCAGTCCAGCAGGGAGAGTGTCCGTCTCCCGCTTCGCGTCACTTTAGTCCACGGTCTCCCGCGGTCAACGAACCGGCCTGCGCGTCGCGGCTCTCGGCCCGGATGAAGCGCCAAACCGGGTTTTTCCACCCGTACGGGCGTAGTCGATCCACCCTTGTGGGTTACCTCACAACAACGCTCATTGATGTTCTTTGTCCCCTCTCACAGCAGGCCCGGACAGCGTGTGACCACTACCGTTATAGATATGACGACTTCCGCATCCGTTCCCACCGAGCCCGGAGACGCCATGTCCAACGGCGGCACCGTCACCGACCGCCTCGTCGAGGCGAACGGGCGGTACGCCGCCGCGTTCACCGATCCCGGCATGGACGCCCGTCCCGTGCTGCACGTCGCGGTCGTGGCATGCATGGACGCCCGCCTCGACCTGCACGACGCGCTGGGCCTGGAGCTCGGCGACTGCCACACCATCCGCAACGCGGGCGGCGTGGTCACCGACGACGTGATCCGCTCCCTCACCATCAGCCAGCGCGCGCTCGGCACCCGCAGTGTCGTACTGATCCACCACACCGGCTGCGGCCTGGAGTCCCTCACCGAGGAGTTCCGGCACGACCTGGAGATGGAGGTCGGCCAGCGCCCGGCGTGGGCCGTGGAGGCCTTCCGGGACGTCGAACAGGACGTGCGGCAGTCCATGCAGCGGGTGCGCACCTCTCCATTCCTTCTGCACACGGAGGACGTACGTGGTTTCGTGTTCGATGTGAAGACGGGCCTGCTGCGTGAGATAGACCCCACCTGACGCGAGTTGGACCCTCTCAAAGACCCCAGGCCGTGACATATCGCGGCCAGTTATCCACAGGCGAGTGACACGAACAGGTAACGGCAACAAGAATGCGGGTGTGGCGTCACGCGGAACTATTCGCGCGTGGTGTCCGTGTTTCGGGGTGGGCCGGTCCGCATCGCAGAGCGTCGGCCCGGGAAAGAACGGGCCGAGGAGGGCCGGGTGACGACCTATGACGATCGAGCGAGCCTTACAGATCTGACCGCCACTGTGGAGAGAGTCCGCAGTTCGGTGGAGGAAGTGATCGAGGGCAAGCCTGAGGTCGTACGGCTTTCGCTGACCGTACTGCTCGCCGAGGGGCATCTTCTGATCGAGGATGTCCCCGGCGTCGGCAAGACCATGCTGGCCAAGGCACTGGCGCGGTCCATCGACTGCTCAGTGCGGCGTATTCAGTTCACGCCCGACCTGCTGCCCTCGGACATCACAGGTGTGTCCATCTGGGATCAGCAGCGCAGGGACTTCGAGTTCAAACCGGGCGCGATCTTCGCGCAGATCGTGATCGGCGACGAGATCAACCGAGCGTCGCCCAAGACACAGTCGGCGCTCCTGGAGTCCATGGAGGAGCGCCAGGTAACCATCGACGGCACGACCTACGAGCTGCCCAGCCCGTTCATGGTGGTGGCCACACAGAACCCGGTCGAGATGGAGGGCACCTACCCGCTGCCGGAGGCGCAGCGCGACCGCTTCATGGCCCGGGTCTCCATCGGCTATCCCAGCGCGGAGGCCGAACTGCAGATGCTGGACATCCACGGCGGTGCGTCCCCCCTGGACGACCTCCAGCCGGTGGCGCACGCGCACGAGATCGTGAAGCTCATCGACGCGGTCCGCAACGTCCACGTCGCCGACCCGGTGCGGCGGTACGCCGTGGACCTGGTCGCCGCCACACGTACGCATCCGGACCTGAGACTCGGCGCCTCGCCGCGTGCCACGCTGCACCTGCTGCGCGCGGCAAAGGCGTCCGCCGCCCTCAGCGGCCGGGACTACGCGCTGCCGGACGACATCCAGGCCCTCGCGGTGGCGGTCCTGGCCCACCGACTGCTGCCCACCGCCCAGGCGCAGCTGAACCGTCGTACGGCCGAGCAGGTCGTCCTGGAGATCCTCCAGCGCACGCCCGTGCCCGCGGCGCCCCAGTCGCCGAGCGGTCTGAGGATGGGCCGGGGCTCGTCCGCCTTCGGCCAGCAGCCGCCCCGGAGGCTGTGATGACCACCGGGGGGATGCCGGCGGCGCAGGCCGAGGAGGACAAGGGCGGGCTGCGTACGGCACTCGCCGGTCTCACCACGCGCGGGCGGTCCTTCCTGGCCGCCGGCATCGCGGCCGCGATCTGCGCGTACGTCCTGGGGCAGAGCGATCTGCTCCGGGTCGGGCTGCTGCTCGCCGTGCTGCCACTGGTCTGCGCGACCGTGCTGTACCGCACGCGCTACCGGGTCGCCGGCAGCCGTCGCCTCTCCCCGGGGCGGGTGCCCTCGGGGTCCGAGGCGCGGGTCCATCTGCGGATGGACAACGTCTCGCGACTGCCCACCGGCCTGCTGATGCTCCAGGACCGGGTTCCGTACGTGCTGGGGCCGCGGCCCCGGTTCGTACTGGACCGGGTCGAGGCGGGCGGCCGTCGCGAGGTGTCCTACCGGGTGCGCTCGGACCTGCGCGGCCGCTATCCACTGGGGCCCCTGCAGCTGCGGCTCAGCGACCCGTTCGGGATGTGCGAACTGACCCGCTCCTTCTCGACGTACGACACCCTGACCGTCATCCCGCGCGTGGAGGCTCTGCCGCCGGTGCGGCTGACGGGCGAGGCAAAGGGGTACGGCGACGGGCGGCAGCGCTCGCTGGCCCTGGCCGGCGAGGACGACGTGATACCTCGCGGCTACCGCTACGGCGACGATCTGCGCCGGGTCCACTGGCGTCTGACCGCGCGCTACGGCGAGTTGATGGTGCGCCGCGAGGAGCAGCCGCAGCGGTCCCGCTGCACGGTGCTCCTCGACACCCGGGGCATCGCCTTCGACGGCGCGGGCCCGGACTCGGCCTTCGAATGGGCGGTGTCGGGCACGGCGTCCACGCTGGTGCACATGCTCGAGCGGGGCTTTTCGGTACGGCTGTTGACCGACACCGGCACCTCGGTGCCCGGCGAGGGCGCCGACGGATTCGCCGGAGCCAGCCAGGAGTCCGCGGACGCCGCCGGTCTGATGATGGACACCCTCGCGGTCATCGACCACTCGGACGGTACGGGCCTGTCACGGGCCTACGACGTCCTGTGGGGCGGCAACGAGGGGCTGTTGGTGGCCTTCCTCGGAGACCTGGACGAGGAGCAGGCGACCGTGCTCGCCAAGATGCGTCAGCGCAGCGGCGGGGCCGTGGCCTTCCTGCTGGACAGTGAGACGTGGGTGCGCGGTGCGGCCGACGAACAGAGCGAGGAGCGGCTTCGGATGCTGCGCGAGGCGGGCTGGACCGCCCTGGCCGTACCGCCGGGCACGGGCCTGGCAGACCTGTGGCGGGAGGCCGACCGACAGCGCAACGGGGTCGCGTCAACGGGAAGCACGGCAGGGGGCGGTGGCTCATGAGCGGGCGCGCGCGACTCGCGCTGTGCGCCGTGGCGGCGACACTGATGGCGTCCGGCGCGCTGCTGCCGCTGGTCGATCCGGCGACCTGGATCCTTCAGGCGGCGTTCCTGCTCGCGGTGCAGACCGCGGTGGGGGCGGCGACCCGGCGGGTTCCCCTGGCGCGGGCTGTGACGATCGCGGTTCAGGCGCTCGTGACCCTGACCCTGCTGACGCTGTTCTTCGCCCGCGAGCAGGCCATCGCCGGGCTCGTGCCCGGACCGGAGGCGTTCCGGCACTTCGGGGAGCTGCTGCAGGCCGGCGGGGACGACGTCGGGCGGTACTCGATCCCGGCTCCGCTCTCCCCCGGCATCCGGCTGATGCTGGTCGGCGGTGTCGTGGTGATCGGGCTCGCGGTGGACGCCCTCGCGGTGACGTTCCGCAGCGCGGCCCCGGCCGGACTGCCGCTGCTCGCGCTGTACTCGGTCGCCGCGGGCCTCTCGGAGGGCGGTGGCGCGAGCTGGCTGTGGTTCGTCATGGCGGCGGCCGGCTATCTGGTGCTGCTGCTGGCCGAGGGACGTGACCGGCTCTCGCAGTGGGGCCGGGTCTTCGGCGGCGGTCCCCGGGCTCCGGGGACGGACGCCTCGGCGGGCGCGGTCGCGCCGATCCGCACGGGGCG
>NZ_JAPWHT010000565.1:0-5836 GCF_027270795.1 Streptomyces sp. ActVer | reverse complement strand
CCGATGACCTCGGTGATCGTGGGGAGACCGGCCCTCGTCGCCGGGATCTTGATCATCACGTTCGGGCGGTCGACCAGCTAGGCGAGCTGCTTGGCCTCGGCGACCGTCGCCGTCGTGTCGTGGGCGAGGCGCGGGTCGACCTCGATGGAGACCCGGCCGTCCCGGCCGCCGGTCGCGTCGTACACCGGACGCAGGATGTCGGCGGCGGCGCGGACGTCGGCGGTGGTCATCATCCGTACGGCCTCGTCGACCGTCACGCCGCGCGTGGCGAGGTCGGCCAGCTGCTCCTCGTAACCCTCGCCCGAGCCGATCGCGGCCTGGAAGATGGAGGGGTTGGTGGTGACGCCCACCACGTGCCTGGTCTCGATGAGCTCGGCGAGGTTGCCGGACGTGATCCGCTTGCGGGAGAGGTCGTCCAGCCAGATGGAGACGCCTTCGGCGGAGAGGTTCTTGAGGGTTTCCGCGGTCGCGGTTGCTTCGGTGGTCGCGGTTGCTTCGGTCACAGTGATCATCTTCCTTCGGGCGATCGGATCAACCGCGGACTGCGGCAAGAGATTCCCGCGCGGCGGAGGCCACGTTCTCGGGGGTGAAGCCGAACTCGGCGAACAGGGTCTTGGCGTCGGCGGAGGCGCCGAAGTGTTCGAGGGAGACGATGCGTCCGTGGTCACCGACGTACCGGTACCAGGTCAGGCCGATGCCCGCCTCGACCGCCACGCGGGCCTTCACGGACGGCGGAAGCACGCTCGCGCGGTACTCCGGCGACTGCTCCTCGAACCACTCGACGGACGGCAAGGACACCACGCGCGTTCCGACGCCCTCGGCCTCCAACTGCTCGCGGGCGGCGACGGCGAGCTGCACCTCGGAGCCGGTCGCGACGAGGATCACGTCCGGGGTCCCGGTGGAGGAGTCGCGCAGGACGTAACCACCCTTCGCTGCCTCGGGGTTGCCCTCGTACGTCGGCACGCCCTGACGGGTGAGCGCGAGGCCGTGCGGGGCCGGGTCGGTGGCGTGCCGCTTCAGGATCTCGGCCCAGGCGATCGACGTCTCGTTGGCGTCGGCGGGGCGCACGATGTTCAGGCCCGGGATGGCGCGGAGCGAGGCCAGGTGCTCGACCGGCTGGTGGGTCGGGCCGTCCTCGCCGAGGCCGATGGAGTCGTGCGTCCAGACGTACGTCACCGGCAACTGCATCAGGGCCGAAAGGCGGACGGCGTTGCGCATGTAGTCGGAGAAGACGAGGAACGTGCCGCCGTAGATCCGGGTGTTGCCGTGCAGCGCGATGCCGTTCATCTCCGCGGCCATCGAGTGCTCGCGGATTCCGAAGTGGACGGTACGGCCGTACGGGTCGGCCTCCGGCAGCGGGTTGCCCTTCGGGAGGAAGGACGAGGTCTTGTCGATGGTCGTGTTGTTCGAGCCGGCGAGGTCGGCGGAGCCGCCCCACAGCTCGGGGAGCACATCGGCGAGCGTCTGGAGGACCTTGCCGGACGCGGCACGGGTCGCGACGGACGTGCCCGCCTCGAACACCGGCAGGGCGGACTCCCAGCCCTCGGGGAGCTGACCGGCCACGATCCGGTCGAAGAGCTTGGCGCGCGCGGGCTGCGCGGTGCGCCACTCGGCCAGCTGCTTGTTCCAGGCGGCGTGCGCCTCGGCGCCCCGGTCGAGGGCCCGGCGGGCGTGGGCGAGCACCTCGTCGGCGACCTCGAAGGTCTGCTCCGGGTCGAAGCCCAGGAGGCGCTTGGTGGCCGCGATCTCGTCTGCGCCGAGCGCCGATCCGTGCGAGGCCTCGGTGTTCTGGGCGTTCGGGGCGGGCCAGGCGATGATCGTGCGCATCGCGATGATCGAGGGGCGCCCGGTCTCGGCCTTCGCCGCGGTGAGGGCCTCGTGGAGCGCGTGCGGGTCGATGTCGCCGCCGAGCGCGGGCTCGATCCGCTGCACGTGCCAGTCGTACGCCTCGTACCGCTTCAGCACGTCCTCGGAGAAGGCGGTGGCGGTGTCGCCCTCGATGGAGATGTGGTTGTCGTCGTAGACGAAGACGAGGTTGCCGAGCTTCTGGTGGCCGGCGAGCGAGGACGCCTCGGCGGAGATGCCCTCCTCCAGGTCGCCGTCGGAGACGATCGCCCAGACGGTGTGGTCGAAGGGGGACTCGCCCTCGGGGGCCTCGGGGTCGAACAGGCCGCGCTCGAAGCGGGCGGCCATCGCCATGCCCACCGCGTTGGCGACGCCCTGACCGAGGGGGCCCGTGGTCGTCTCGACCCCGGCCGTGTGCCCGTACTCCGGGTGACCGGGCGTCTTCGAGCCGTGCGTGCGGAACGCCTTGAGGTCGTCGAGCTCCAGCTCGTACCCGGAGAGGAAGAGCTGGGTGTAGAGGGTCAGCGAGGTGTGGCCGGGGGAGAGCACGAAGCGGTCGCGGCCGGTCCACTCGGGATCCGCGGGATCGTGCCGCATCACCTTCTGAAAGAGGGTGTATGCAGCCGGGGCGAGGCTCATCGCGGTGCCGGGATGACCGTTGCCGACCTTCTGCACGGCGTCCGCCGCAAGCAGACGGGCCGTGTCGACGGCTCGCCGGTCCAGATCGGTCCACTCAAAGCTGTCAGGTGTCTGCGTGCTCATCTTCAAGAAGTCCTCGGTAGAAGCCCAGTAACTGCTCGGATGCGTTCAAACTTAAAAGTCAGACTTTTGCCGGGGAAGGTGGCCCTGTGTCAGCCTTTGGTGAAAGTGGGACAACGACTGCGGGACCGAGCCGACGCGAGAGGGACATGGCGGACAGAAGCACCCAAGGCGGTGGCGGCCGTGGCGGCGATGGCCGTGTCGGCGGAGACGGTGACGCCGGCGACGGCGACGGGATCAGAACCTTTCCCTTTCCCGTCGACCTGAGCGTCTGCGGCGTCGGCATGCAGGTCGGCCCGATGGAGCCCGGCCGGACCTGGCACGCGAACGAGGCGATCGAGCGCGTCCACCGCATCGACTTCCACGTGGTCATGCTCTTCGGGGAGGGCCCGGTCCGGCACATGGTCGACTTCACCGAGTACGAGGTCTCCGCCGGTGAGCTCCTGTGGATACGCCCCGGCCAGGTCCACCGCTTCTCCAGCACGGAGGCCTACCGCGGAACGGTCCTGATCATGCAGCCGGGCTTCCTGCCCCGCGCCACGGTCGAGTCGACCGGCCTCTACCGCTACGATCTGCCGCCCCTGCTCAGGCCCGACCCGGCCCAGCTCGCCGGACTGAGGGCCGCCCTCGCCCAACTGGAACGCGAGTACGTCGACACGACCACGCTGCCGCTCAGCCTGCACACCTCCGTGCTGCGGCACTCCCTGACGGCGTTCCTGCTCCGCCTGGCCCATCTCGCCGCCAGCTCCGCCGACGCGGCACGCGACCAGGCGGACACCACCTTCACCCGCTTCCGTGAGGCGGTCGAGAAGGGCTTCGCCACCAACCACAGCGTCAGCGCGTACGCCGACACCCTCGGCTACTCCCGCCGCACCCTCGTCCGGGCGGTCCGCGCCGCGACCGGCGAGACCCCGAAGGGCTTCATCGACAAGCGGGTCGTCCTGGAGGCCAAGCGGCTCCTCGCCCACACGGACATGCCGATCGGCCGCATCGGGGTCTCGGTGGGCTTCCCCGACGCGGCCAACTTCACCAAGTTCTTCCACCAGCACACCGGGGTGGCACCGGTGGCGTTCCGGGCGGAACTGCACTGAGAAATCAGAGGAATTGGACGAATGAAAAGAGGGGGCGGGCCTGTCCGGCCCACCCCCTCTTCGCCGACTCGGCTCTCAGCGGGCGAAGTTGAACCAGTTCACGTTCACGAAGTCCGCCGGCTGGCCGCTCGTGAAGGTCAGATAGACGTCGTGCGTTCCGGTGACGCTGCTGATGTTCGTCGGGACCGTCCGCCAGCTCTGCCAGCCGCCGGTGTTGGCGAGCGCGAAGGTGCCGATCGGGGCGTTCGTACGGCTGTCCAGGCGGACTTCGACCAGGCCACTGGCGCCGCCCGCCACACCGCTCGCGACCCGGGCGCTGAACTGCCTGGCCGCCGTGGAGCCGAAGTTGACGCCCCGGAAGAGGGCCCAGTCGCCGTTGGCGAGGGCGCCGATGTTCTGGCCGCCGCCCGAGTCGGTCGTGGTCTCGGTGATCGTGCCGCTCTGACCGTCGAACGACTCGGCCTGGATCGCGCTGTACGCGTCACGGTTGCCGGTCGGCGGAGGTGTGGTGCCGCCCGCGGACTGCAGCACCTGGACGTAGTCGACGACGAGGGGATTGCCGGGCACGGTTGCGCCGTCCGGACCGCCACCGAAGGCGTCCACGAAACCGCCGCCCATCGCCACGTTCAGGATGATGAAGAAACCGTGGTTCGTGGCATTCGCCCAGGTCGTCGCATCGACCTGATTCGCCCGTACGGTGTGGTAGTTGATGCCGTCGACGTAGAAGCGGATCTCCTCCGGACTCGTCGAACGGTCCCACTCCATGCCGTACGTGTGGAATCCTGCCTGGCAGGTCGCGCCCGGGCAGGCGGTCGAGCCGCCGAGGCCGGTCGTCTCGTTGCAGGGGCCGCCCGGGTTGGTGCCGCAGTGCATCGTGGCCCACACGGTGTTGAGACCCTGGACGTTCTCCAGGATGTCTATCTCACCGACGCTCGGCCAGTTCTGGTAGTTGCCGCGGTAGGGCGCGCCCAGCATCCAGAACGCCGGCCAGTAGCCGCGGGCGGCGGCGCCCGTCACGTTCGGCATCTGGATACGGGACTGGACGCGCAGCTTGCCGCCGGCCGGCGGCTGGAAGTCGGTGCGGTTGGTCTCGATGCGGCCCGAGGTCCAGTTGCCCGCGGCGTCGCGGCGAGGGGTGATCCGGAGGTTCCCGGCGCCGTCCAGTGCCACGTTGTTGGTGCTGGACGTCATGTTCTCGATCTCGCCCGTGCCCCAGTTGGCGGGCCCGCCCGGGTAGCCGTGGCCGGTCGCGTACTGCCAGTTCGAGGTGTTGACGCCGGTGCCCGCTGAGCCGTTGAAGTCGTCGACGAAGACCTGGGTCCAGCCGCTGGGCGGCGCGGGCGCATCCGCCTCTGCCGCCGATGCCCCGGCCGCCGCCAGGCTCAACACGCTGACCAGCGCGATGAGCGTGCGCCGGAGTGGACCGCGTCTGACGGGTGTGCCTGAAGTTTCCCTCATGGGTGCCTCTTCGGGTACGGAGTGGGGGTGCGCGGGTGGTTCGGGGGTGTTCCCGAGGTGGTTCGGGGGTGTTCCGGGGTGGTTCGTGGGTACGCGAGAGCTTGTGAGAGCGCTCTCAACGCGGCCGCGCGGCCAATGTGCTCTTCGGCACTCCGGTCGTCAAGAGATAAAGCAGAGAAAGCCCTCAGGGGGCTGGGGAGTTCACACCGTGAAGGAGGGGCGGATCGGACGCGGCGTGAGAGAGCGCTCCATGCCGTTCAGTTCGTCCACGACGGGTTCCAGCCGTTGAGGCCGTCGGCCGGACGCACAAAAGCCCCCGGTACCGCGGCTCAGGCCGCGGTACCGGGGGCGTCGAAGGGTGTTCTACGAAGAGCAGGACGTCACGCTCAGCGCGAGCCGAGTACGGTCCAGGTGTCCCCGCCTGCGAGCAGTGCCGACAGGTCGCCCTTGCCGTTCTGTTCGATGGCGGTGTCGAGCTGGTCGGCCATCTGGGTGTCGTAGACCGGGCGGTCGACGGCCCTCAGGACGCCGATCGGTGTGTGGTGCAGTGTGTCCGGGTCGGCGAGCCGGGAGAGCGCGAACGCTGTGGTGGGGGAGGCGGAGTGTGCGTCGTGGACGAGGATCTGCGGCTCGTTCTCCGGGGTGACGGTGACGACCTTCAGGTCGCCGGTCACGGCGTCGCG
>NZ_JAPWHT010000564.1:0-5853 GCF_027270795.1 Streptomyces sp. ActVer | reverse complement strand
GCGGCCTCGGCACCCTTGCGGATGAGGTCCCAGAAGGTGTCGCCGGGGGCCGCGTGGGTGATCATCGCGACCTTCATACGGGGGGTGTCGGCCTTGCCGGCAGCCGCGTTGCCCGTGTCCTCCTCGGCCTTCTTGCCGCCGGAGTCACTGGAACAGCCGGCGGCGAGCAGGGTTCCGGCGAGGACCGTAGCGGTGAGAATGGCGACTCGGTGGTGTCTGTGCATGTCCCTTGCACCTCGCTGTGCTGGTCGGGATGGAGTCTGTGGCGGCGGAACGCGTGTGACGTCGGCAATCGGTGGTCGCTGTATCGGTCACCGAGCGGGCGACGCGGAGCCCCAGAGGTCTTGCATGTGTCGTACGGCGCGGTGGCGCGTCTTGTGCGGCAGTCATGGGTGCGGACCGTCTGCTTGTTGACTGGAGCGCTTTAGTAGCGCGCTCTAGTTGGAGAGACTATGGAGCCGCTCTGCGGGGATGTCAACAGCTTTGTCAGGACGTACCAACAAAGTGTTCGGAACGGAATTGGGGCGCGGATCTCGTCGCGAGGCGAGCGGTAGTGGCCACGTGGGCGCTCATCGGCGGCTCGCCCCGACCCCAGCCCGGACCGGTCGGCTCAGCCGCTCCCAGATCGGTGCCGCCTTCAAGGGAGCCGGCCGCAAGCGTGGTTTCGACGCCAACGTCGAGCGCCTCGGGGGCGTCTTCCGGACCGCTAAATGGAGTCGCGGCGCATCGTCCGAACCTGTCCCTCGGTCCACTCCCCAGTTACCGGTAGTTCGTTAAATCCGGCGGTAGAGGTCAATGCCGTGTCCGGTGGTGACTGCGTCGATCAGGGCCTGGAGTTCGGAGGGTGGGTCCTTGTCCGTCCAGGCTCGCCACCATCGGTTGAGAGTGACGGCGGGGGCAAGCCAGGAACGGATCGCCCGTAAGGCCCTGGGCCAGCAGGGCTGTTGGTGCTGGTGGGACGGGGCTGAGCCCCCTCTCTGGCCCCTCGTTGGGGCACGGGTCCGGCGCGGCGGCATCCACGGGGCCGGGTGGGGCGAACCATTGGTCCCAGCAGAAGGAGAAGGCGCAGTTCACCAGTGTCTGATGTCGGCGGATGGCGCGGTCGGAACGGACCTGGAAGTCGGCCCAGCCGAGTTCGTCCTTGACCTGCTTGTAGCTCTGCTCGATCCACGGCCGCAGGCCGTAAAGGCGGACGATCTCGGCGAGGTCGGCCGGCGGATACGGGCTGGTGGCGGCGTGGGGCGCATCGGGGTGGGACAGGTTGGTGGCCAGGTGCCAGGTGCCAGGTGGCCTTCTCCGGCAGGGGCAGGGGCGGGGCACCGTCCTTTTCGTAGGCGGCGGCGAGCGCGGCCCGCAGGTCGGCCCCGTTGCGCACGCCGTCAGGCGGGGGCGCGTTGAGCGCGCGCAGTCGGCCGCGTTCGTTGATCCGGGCCCGGCGCCACCACCGCTTCGCGTCGATGACCGCCCGGGGATCGTCGGTGATCCCTTCGACGAAGGTGATCACGTTCTTCTCGCTCGGGACCGGCCCGCTGGTGCGGGCGGTGCGCTGGAGCGTGGACACCGACAAGCGGGTGCGCCGGGAGAGTTCGGCCCAGCCCGGGCCGTGGATCCAGTGCATCTGGGTGAGGAAGACGCCGAGTTGGGTCCGTGCCTGGGTGGGCGGCCTGCCGGCCTCTGCGGTCACGGCCGGGGCTCCTGTGCCGCGTGGACGGCGGCCGCGGCGAACGCGGCGGCGAGCGTGCCGGCCGTGTGCCTGCCGGTGAGGCGGACACACGCGACGACGGCCGCGACGCCGACCGCGCCCAGGCTGCTGACGAGGGCGATGACGTCGCCGAGGGCCATGCCGCTCATGGCGAGCACGCCGCCGATGGAGGGAAACGCGACGACACCGGCGACCTGCACCGCCGGCCGGGGGCGGACGGGAGCGCCGGGGACGGGCTCGGGCGCGGACAGGGGGACGACATGAGGCACGCGAGCACTCCTGGAGCACGAGACGGCCGCCCGCACACGGGGAGCGGGCCGCCGGAGAACGGACGGGTCGCAAAGGGCCGACATCCGCAGGCAGTTGGCGCTGCCTCAGCGCGGTGCCGGTGCGCCGAGCATGCCACGGGCGCGCACCACACCGCCTCCCCTGATTATCCCGAATGTCCCCCAACTGGTCAGGGCCGATCCAGCAGGGGACATCACGCAGTGACACCGGGATCGGCGCCAGGAGGCGCTGATACGGATCTGCCTCGTCACGACCAGCCATCGCGCCACCACTTCAGCTACTCTCCGCCACGATGCTGGTCAGGTCTGTTCCGGACCTGCTTGCCCCGGGACGAGGACCGGGCTCATGATGCGTGGCATCCGCTGACCGGCCCCTGAGGGCCGGCGGCGCTCCTGAGCTGTACGGGTCGCAATTCCGCCGCATCAGGACACCCCGCAGGCCGTGTTGGCGCACGCCCTGCCCTCCCGGGGCCCGGCACACACCGTGCGCCGGGCCCCCGGCACGTGATCCACCGAATGCGAGGCTGCGGGCGAAGGCCACCCGAGCCTCCAGACGGCCACCGCCGGCCGACCTGATATCCCTGCCCCCCACCGTCACCGAACACTGCGCCTCCGCAGCGTCCCGACCGCGTCCAAGATTTCTTGCCGGAACACCCCTGTCCCGGGGCTGAGCGAATAGGCACCCGCCGAAGTCCTGAGGAGTCTCCCGTGTCCCGCTGCATCCCTTCCCGCCACGGCCGAGCCCGCCAGTGACAGGAGCTCGCCCACGCCTGAGGTGTCCCCGAAGTCGACGTGCTCGCGCCGACAGTCGGCGAGTTGTCCACGGGCAGTGCACGTTCGGACTCCGAGCGGGCAGGGCGCGCGGGCGGGTTGGGCACGCACTGCTGCGGTGGCAGCGCGACTTGGTGTCCCCTTGTCGTGGCGGGTGGTGGTCGGGCGGTTGGCTGTGCTCAGGCGGCGAAGGCGAAGTAGGTGCCGAGGGTGAGGCCGGAGAAGGTGATGAGCTGGCGGGGCTTGAGGCAGATAAAGGCGGTGTGCATGGCGATGCCGGCGACGATGGCGTACGGCATGGTCTGCTTGATGAGCAGGGCGGGCGGCAGCGCGAGCTCCGCCGCGATGACGGTTGCCGCGAGGAGGCGCCACACGCGGATGTCGCGGTCGGTGAGGTTGCCCAGGTGACGGCGGACGCCGGGCACGGTGAACTGGCGGGGGTGCGGAGATGCCAACGGGGTCAGCCGGCAGGCTCTCGATGAGCTGGAGCTGCGTCGCATCCAGGCTCGTGAAGGGGCCGGGCTGGGAGTAGTCGAGCGCGTCATCGGCCATAACCGGGCATCGTATGCGGCGTCTGACATCCGGCGCCGCGCAGCCTTCAGCTGGTCCACGGTGTTGCTGAAATCGCCGACATTTCGGCCGCCAAGCACGCTCAAGCGTTCCCAGAACTCATGTCCTTTGACAGCGAACCTAGTCGTTTGCCACCGAACCGAGCCCGATCGAAGTCGGGCGGGAAGCCGGGTGCGTCCCTCGTCAGCACCGCACGCGACGAGTCATTGCGGATCAGGACTGGGCGCACTCGTGTGAGGCCGTCAGGGGTCTTGGTGGAGGCCGATGTGTGTCCCGGCTGATGCATTGACGGGTCTCATCGGCGTCTTGCTCGGGGCTTCGGCGATCAGTGTCCTTGTCGCGTCCGGCCGGTGGCAGCAAAACGTCTTCACATGGACACCACCGGAACTCGGAGATGCCCGTGACGAGACGCCGACGTACCAATCGGGTAGGAGGGCCCGGTGACCGGCCCTCCTACCCGATAGATGCTCCGTCAGAAGGGCAGCTCAGGCTCAACTTCCGAGAGGCATCCTCAGCGGTTACCTACAGCGAGGGCCCGTGGGGCGACCGTCGGCCACTCCCAGTCGGCGAAGAGCACGACGACACAGACGGCCTGCGCTGACCTGAGCGCACACACGGAGACGCCCCGGTGAGCGTCAGGGAAGTCGCAGGGGTGGTCTGGGCCTTGCAGGGCGATGGTCCGCAGGCTGGTTCCGCGCGGCCTGTACGGGCCGGTGCAGGACTGCCGCGACGGCGTCTTGGGCGGCTGACGCGTCCCTGAAGTGTGGCTGCTGCTGGTGCGTCGGTTACAAGCGCTTGGCTGTGCGGTCGCGCAGCAGCACCCACGGACTCGCGTCGGCGCCGCGTGGGCGCGCAGCCGGTCCATGCAGCAGTACGGCGTAAGCCGTACTCTCCGCCTTGCTCGGGGCGGCAGACTGACCTGACGCTTCCGGGGTTGGGAATGACCTCGGCATGCCCAATAACAAGCCCTTCGGATCGTGCTGGCCACCGCAAGGCGAAAAACATGATCAAGCAGCAAGAGGACTACACAGCGGTGCGTCGGCGTTCGGCGTCGACCGCGCGCCGTAGAGCCTCCAGCTTGAGGGGCAGCAGCTGGCGCAGTCCGTCGTACCGCAGCCGGCCGACCCGGTACGAGGTGATCAGCCCGTTCTCCTCCAGCGGCATCCCGGGCGGACGGATCGTCGTGTTGCCCTGGTTGTCGAAGACGCCGTCGTGGTTCATCCAGAGCGACACCCACAGCTTCGAGGTGCCATGGGCGCGCTGCACGAAGCCCCTGCGCACGTCCATCCAGCCCGCCAGCGCGGCCCGGCTCAGCGCTGAGGTCTCGACCCACTCCCTCTCAATGGCGCCGCCGCCCTGGGGTCGCCGCTCGATGTATACCGCGGCGTAGTCCTTGCCCAGGTGAGTGGTGCGCAGGCCCGCCAGCTCCCCACTGCGCGCAGCGGTGTCCAGTTCCAGCGCGAGCAGCGCCGTCAGCCGGGTCTGTGCCGGGGACATGGTCCCGGCGAGGGAGCGGTCGAGCTGGCGGGCCAGAGCGGACAGGGTCGCCGCCTCCGGTGCGGGCTGCAGCGGGATCTCCCCGCCGCCCAGGTGCAGCGCGAGCAGGCCCAATGCCTTGCGCAATAGGTCGAGGCACGTGCGGCGGATCTCGTTGGTCGCCTCCGACGTGGGCGGGAAGCCCCCGGCGACCTGGCGATGCCTCAGCGTCCCGGACTCCGCGAGTCGTACGTACGGGGCGAGCGTCTCTTCCTCGAGGAGCCGCTGCAAGCTGCGCCGGGCACCGATCGGCAGCGCCCCGCGGTCCAGGGCCCGCTCCAGCTCCCCGCGCACCATGTCCAGCTGACGCCGACGGGCTGCGCCGACGCCCAGCCCGTCAAGGAGTTGGTCGAGAGCGCGGACCGAGGGGAACATCGACGTCTGCACGCTGTGATTGTCACGCATGCTCGTCGGCCGCACTGCGGGACAGCTGAGGCCGCGAACTTCCCGGACTTCCTCCGCGCGGATGAGGAAGGTCTTCGGAACCTGACCGTGAGGCTTCTGCACGGCGGGGGCCCCAAGAACGGACTCGGACAGCGCGAGGGCGCCGACGAGGCGCCCGGAGGGCGGTCAAGGGCTGGTGGAAGTCGGGGTACGGGCTCAGCGGACAGCGACTGGATCGACGATCGAGGCCATGGCCGCGACGGCGGCGACGCCAATGGTCATCGGCCCGCGTGCGGGCGGGGTGGCGGTGTGCCAGGTAGGCGAGGGCACCGGGGACAGGGACGAGGGCCAGACCGAGCAGGATGAGAACGAGCAAGGCGTGCCGGGGTGATCCGGGTCACTGCGCGGGGGCGGAGGTGTCCTGGGGGGCGAGGAGAGCGGCGAATTCGCGGTCGTGGGCTGCGCGGTCGCGGGCCTGCGCAGCGGCATCGTGGTGCGCACCGGCGGTCTCAGGTTCGAGGGCGGCGAGTTCCTCGTAGCGCTCGCCCGCCTCCTCGCGCAGCGCGGCCAGCCGGCGCAGAGCCTCGGCGCGGGCCGCGGGTC